>VGRQ01000004.1 GCA_016875315.1 Deltaproteobacteria bacterium
CGCGTCGACCACCGGGGTGGCCACGCCCAGCTTCGGCGCGGCCAGTGACATCGATAACAACAGGGCGAGCATCACGACGCCGCTAACTCACGGCCACGGCCACGACGGTGGTCGGGCCCACCCGGGCTCGCCGCCGTGGTGCAGCCCCGGCTCGTCGACGTAGGGACCGATGCGGCTGCGCTCGAGCCGCGAGAGGTGCGCCACCGTGCCGAGCCTAGCCGCCACGTCGCGGGCGAGAGCACGCACGTAGAAGCCACCCCCGCAGACAATCTCCAGTCGCGACCATGTATCACCATGTATCAGCCACCGCGCCGCGTGCAGGTACACCCGAGACGGCGGCAGCTCCACCGCCTCGCCCCGGTGTACGCGCGCGTAGGCCCGCTCCCCGCCCACGCGCTTGGCGGAGGTGGCCGGCGGTACCTGCTCGGTGAAGCCGACGAAGGCAGACAGCGCCTCGTCGAGCCCCGCCCGCGGCACCGTCCCCTCGCGCACCACGGCGCCGGTGGGATCGAGGTTGTCGGTCTCGATCCCCCAGCGCACGTCGGCCACGTAGGTCTTGGGCAGGCGATGGAGGGCTTCGAAGCTGTGTACAGCGTCGCCCACCAGCACCAGCAACAGCCCCTCGGCGAAAGGGTCGAGGGTGCCCCCGTGGCAGGCCCGGAGGCGGCTGCCGGCCCGCACCTCGAGCTCGCTCACCACCTCCTTGAAGCGCTCGAAGCTCGTGACGCCCGGCGGCTTGTGGACTCGCCAGGTGCCATCCACCGGCGAAACTCTCGCGCGCGGCCTGCCCCGCTTCAGCCGATCACCTTCTGGAACACCATCAGCGCCAGGGTGGCAAACCACAGCGCGTGGAAAGCCGGGCCGAGCCAGCGCAGGCGCCCGAGCGCCACCGGGTCGGTGCTGTTGGCGAGCAGCGCGTCGAGGGTGCGGAAGTAGGTGGCCTGTACCCCCACGAGCACCAGGGTGTTGAACAAGCCCACGTGTACCGCCACCGGCACGCTGCCAAGACCGCCCAGGGCGTAGACCAGGTAGAACCCTGTGAGTAACACCACGACCGAGGCGATCCGCGCCGCCCGCGCCACGCGACGTGCCCGGTCGGCGAGCCCGAGGAAGTCACCGAGGCGAGCCACGGTATAGCGAGTGTCGCCGGTGATGAACATCATCGCGCCAAACCACGCGGCGATGGCGGCGAGGTGCAACAGGCGGGCGAGGTAGTAGTCCACGGCTTGCGACCCGTATCAGGTCGGCTCGACATCGAGCACGGTGTGTACCGTCTCCGCCGTGCCCGGGTCGGTGGTGAAGAGCCGCCCGCGCCGCATCCTTCCTTGCAGCATCTCCATCCCCGGCGCCTCGGGACGGCCCGCGCGCACCGGCACGAAGCGCCACCACGCGCGCGACCCCGAGTGTACCCGCGCGCCGATCGCCAGTGATACACGCCCCATCGTCCAGCGAGGGTTCACCTCGACGATCGGGTCGATGACCAGCTGATCGTCGTGTTGATACACCAGTGTATCAACGCCCACCGGGCCCTCCACGCCGAGCGCGGCGAGGCGGCCGCCGAGGAACTCGCCCACGGCCACCACCAGCCGCTGGAGCCAGCGAGGGTCGCCCCCCTCGCCCCCGAGCCAGCGGCGCACCGCGCCGGGCTCCTGCTCCAGCCAGCGACTGGGCCGCGTGCCGGTGAACTGTCCCCGGGCGTCGGTGTCGAAGCGCACCACGCCGCGCGGATGGGCGCGCCCCCCGGCCACGTCGTAGTGAAAGCTCAGGTCGAGCACCCGCTCCACCCAGGGCTCGGCGCGCAGCCGGCCGTGCAGGGCCAGTTGTTTCTCCACCCAGGCCTCCACCGCCGGCGAGATCACCCCCCGCGCGCGGCCCCGTCCCGCCGTGGAGAAGGGGGCCTTTACCACCCATCCCCGGGCCAGCGCGGCCCCGGCCTCGGCCACCGTGGTCACCGCCTCACCGCTGATACATCGAACGTGTGTATCATGTATCAGACTTGAAAAGTCGTGCTTCCACATCATGTGTTGCACCTTGTCTGCTGCCACGCGCAAGCCGGGCTGGTAACGCCGCCCGTCGCGCACCAGCAGCAGGCCGTCGGCGGTGGTCCCAGGGCCCCAGCCCCAGGGTTCCAGCCGCCCGAGCTTGCGTGTCCCGAGCACGTCGAGACTGGCGACCGTCTCGGGCAGCGGGCAGCCGGCCGCCGCCATCTCGCCAGCCCAGCTCTCGGTCGGCTCGCGGGGCATCACCACCACGTCGTCGGGCGCGGCGAGGAAGCTGAGCAGGGGCGCTAGATCCGCGGCCAGAGATCGCGCGGCCCCGGTCGGCGCGTGCCCCGGCTTGCCGCGGGCCAGCTCGTCTTCTACCGAGGGGTTGAAGACCCACGCGGCAGGGGGCCGTCCCTTGGACGCCTGGTATCGCGACAGTCGCTCGATGAACTCCTCGCCGAGCCCCGCCTTACGACGGCCCTCCACGTCGAAGCTCGGCCCCTTGGCTCTCGCGAGACCAAGCGGAGGGGAGAGCGCCGTGGAAAGCACCTCCCAATCGCTGCGCGATGGATCTTTCCAACGGTGAAACCAGGACAACCCGAAACGAACGTGACCCACCTCGTCGTCGTGTACCTGCCGCAGCACCCCGGCGGTTTCCCCGTCGCCGACCTCGCGGAACAGGTGCTCGAAGTGCAGCGCGTAGTCGAGGTTGGCCTGCTCGAACACCAGCGCCATGCGCATCACGTAGTCGAGCGGCGAGCTCATCCCCTGGAGCGCACGCCAGAAGAAGTCGTTGAGCGGCAGCTCCCCAAGCTCGACGCCGAGCGCGGCCATGCGTCCGAGGTACAGCCGAAGGTGAACCTGCTCCTCCACCAGCGTGGTGGCGATCCCGGCACGGAAAGCCCGGGGCGCCTCGGGAAAGGCGAGCAGGGTGGCGGCCATCGCCTCCAGGGCGAGCAGCTCGTGGTTGGCGAAGCGGTGCAACAGCCGGCCGCGCGCGGCCTCGTCGTCGAGCCGACCCGGGAGATCCGCGCGCTCGCGGGCGAAGGCCAGGCCCGGGGGACGCGAGGGCTGGTCGACGCGGGTGGACGCGCCCGGCGCGTGGTCGGTCCACGCCGGTGGCGCCCAGAGCTTGCCGTCGAGCGTGGTGGCCCCGAGGATCGACTCCGCCCAGGCCCGCAGCTCCATGCCGGTCGCGTAGCCCCCCAGCCCGCGGGATAGCAACCCGGCCCCGAGGGTTCGCCGTGCTGCTCGCCGCCAACGAGATCGAGAAGGCCTGGGGGGATCGCATGATCCTCCACGGGGTAGATCTCGTGGTGCAACCTGGCGAGATCGTGGGCCTGGTTGGGCCCAACGGCTGCGGCAAGTCCACGCTGCTCTCGATCCTCGCGGGCACCGAGGCCCCCGACCACGGCACCGTCGACCGCCGCGCCGCCGTGGGGCACCTCGCCCAGGACCCGGTGTTGCCCCCGGGCACGGTACGGCAGGCCGCCGAGGCCGCCCTCGGCTGGCACGCCGAGCTCCTGGCGGAGTGGGAAAGAGCGATGCACGCGGGCAACGAGGCCGACGCCGCCCGCCTGCAATCGCGACTCGACACGGTGGGCTGGGACCTCGGCCACCAGGTCGACGCCGTGCTCTCGCGCCTGCGCTGCCCCCCGCCCGGGCAAGACGTGGCCCAGCTCTCCGGCGGCGAGCGGCGCCGGGTGGCGCTCGCCCGGGCGCTCCTCGCCTCGCCCGACCTGCTCCTGCTCGACGAGCCCACCAACCACCTCGACGCCGAGACGGTGGAGTGGCTGGAGGGGTTCCTCGGCAGCTTCGAAGGCGGCGCGGTGCTGGTGACACACGATCGATACATGCTCGAACGTGTCGCGACGCGGATCGTCGAGGTGGAGGACGGCGTCGCCATCTCCTACCCGGGGAGCTACGCCGACTACCTCGTGGCTCGCGCCGAGCGGCAGCTCGCGATGGAGCGCGCCGACGACGCCCGGCTCAACCTCATCGCGCGCGAGGCGGAGTGGGCCAGCCGCTCCCCGGGCGCGCAGATGAAGAAGCAGAAGGCGCGGCTCGACCGGCTGGCGGCGCTCCAGGCCCAGCCGGCCATGCGTCGAGAGGAGAACATGCAGTTCTCGCTCAGCACCGGCGGCGTGAAGCTCGGGCGCACGCTGATCGACGCGCGCGGCCTCCGCAAGAAGTTCGGTGACCGGCGCATCCTCTGGGACCTGGACCTCGACATCGGGCCCGGCGAGCGCATCGGCGTGGTGGGCCCCAACGGCGCCGGCAAGTCCACGCTCCTCGGCATGCTCACGGGACAGGTCGCGCCCGACTCGGGCAGCATCCACCGCGCGCCGCGCCTGAAGGCCGCCGTGCTCGACCAGGCCCGCACCGGGCTGCGGCTCGACGACACCGTGTGGGAGGCCGCCGGGGGTGGCAACGACAGCGTGACCGTGGGCGAGCGCCCGGTTCACGTGGCCGGCTTCCTGCGGCGATTCTTGTTCCCCCGCGAGATGTTGTCGCAGAGGGTGGCCGGCCTCTCCGGCGGCGAGCGTGCGCGCTTGTTGCTGGCGAAGCTCATGCTCCAGGGCGCCAACTTCATCCTGCTCGACGAGCCCACCAACGACCTCGACCTCACCACGCTCGCGGTGCTCGAAGAGGCGCTCATCGACTACGACGGCGCCGTGATCGTCGTCACCCACGACCGGGCATTCCTCGACCGGGTGTGTACCGGCCTCCTCGCCTTCCACGGCAACGGCCGGGTGGTGCGCTATGCCAGCCGGCAGCAGTGGCTCGCGGCGATGGCGGCCGAGGTCCCGGCCTCGCCCGAGATGCCCCGCGCGCCCGCAGCGGCGCCCGCGCCCCCGCGCCCCAGGCTCACGTGGAAGGAGTCGCAGGAACTGGCGCGGCTGCCCACCGAGATCGAGAAGCTCGAGGCCGAGAAGTCCGATCTCGAGTCCCTCGTCTCCGATCCCGCCTCCTGGAAGGGCGGACAAGGCGCATCGCTGTCGCGACAGCTCGCTGATCTCGGGGCACGGATCGAGGGGGCATACGCGCGCTGGTCGGATCTAGAGTCGCGACAGTAGGACTACGCCGCCGACCAGGGCGTCGTGGGCCAGAGATCGCCGAGGAACTCGAGGCAGGCGCGCACGCGCGCGGGCAGGTGGGAGCGGTGTGGCCTCACCGCCCAGAAGTGTAGCGCGAGCGGCTCGTGCGACTTCAGCACCGCGCGCAGGCGACCGCTGGCGAGGTGTTCGTGTACCTCGAAGTCCGGGAGGTAGGCCACGCCAAGCCCGGCGAGCGCACAGTCGAGGATCGCGTCGGTGGAGTTGGAGGTCACCGGCCCGTTGACGTTGACCACCGTCTCCTCCTTGCCCCGCTTGAAGCGCCACGCGCGCGGGTTCGCCATGCCCGAGTAGAGCAAGCAGCGGTGCCTCGACAAGTCGGCAGGTCGATTGATGGCATTGGCGTTGTCGAGGTACTCGGGGGCACCCACCGCCACGACCCGAAAGGGCCACAGGCGCTTGGCCACGAGCGAGTTGTTCTCCACCGCGCCTCCTCGCACGGCGAGGTCGTAGCCCTCGGCCACGAGGTCGACCTTGCGGTCGGTGAGGTCGACCAGCACGCTCAACTCGGGGAAACGCTTCTGGAAGGCCGCGAGTTGTGCCGAGAGGTAGCGCCGCCCGAAGGACACCGGGAGCGATACTCGCAGCGTGCCCACCACCTCGTCGCGCTCGGCGCTGGCGCGGGCCTCGGCGTGCTTCATCGACTCCAGGAGGGGGGAGGCCGCCTCGTAGAAGGTGAGCCCGGTGTGGGTGGTGGAGATGCGACGCGTGGACCGGTGGAGCAGCCGGACACCCAGTCGAGTTTCAAGCTGTGTTATCAACCTGCTCGCGTGGCTCCGCGAGATGCCCATGTGCTTCGACGCAGCCGCGTAGCTGCCCATCTCGACCACCCGTACGAACACCTCGACGTCTGTGAACTGCTTCAGCGACATGGAGCGAGCCTCGGCGGGAGCGAGCTAGGGGGAGTTCGGTGCGCGGCGGCACCATGCGACGTATTGTCGCATGCATCGAGAGTGAGCCGCCACCACAATGTACGCGGAGATGTCGCCGTGGACCAGACGCCATCGAGCCCTGACAAGAGCGCCCTCCGCCGCCGGCTGCGCGCCGAACTCGCCGGGCTCGCGCCAGGCGCGGTGGCCCGGCGGTCGGAGGCGGTGCTGGCGGCCCTGGTCCCGGAGATCGCGCGCGGCACCGTGCTCGCCTATGCGCCCTTGCCGCGCGAGGTGCAACTGGATCCCGTGCTCGTGACCCTGGCCACCGAAGGGCGACTGGTGCTCCCCCGCGTGGTGGGCGAGGAGCTCTCGCTGCACCGCGTGGCCGACATCGCCGGCCTGCGCCGGGGATCCCTCGGTATCCGCGAGCCGGGCGCCGACTGCCCCCGGGTGGAGCCCGGCGACATCGAAGTGGTGCTGGTTCCCGGCCTCGCCTTCGGGCGCGACGGCACCCGCCTCGGGCGGGGCGGCGGCTATTTCGACCGGCTCTTGCCCCGGCTGCGGGCGCGGCGCGTGGGGGCGTGCTTCGCCCTGCAGCTCTTCGACACCGTTCCCACCGAGCCCCATGACGCGCGCGTGGATGCCGTCGTCACCGAGGAAGGCTGCTTGCGAGTGGGATAGCGGCGCGCATGTCCCAGCCCGCCGCTCTCCCCGTTCCCATCGTGATCTTCGCCGCGATCTTGATGTCGCAGCTCGTCCTCGTGGCGGTGTCCTTCGCGGTCCCGCCCGGAGGAAGCAACCCGTCGATTGGCCCCTTCCTGGTGCTGCCGGCGGCGGCCACGGCCGGCCTGTCGCTGGTGGCGCCGCACCTGTTCGGCCCCAAGTTCGACCGTCTCACCCTCCACATCCTGCGATGGGCTCTCGCCGAGTCCGCCACGATCCTCGGCTTCGTCGCGGCGTTCATGGGCGCGCCGCGGCTGTTCCAGGCCGCCTGCACGGCGATGGGCCTGGTGGCGATGTTCGCGGCCTTCCCGCCGCGCGATCTGGCCGGCCCGCCACGCCGCTAGGGACGGCAGCCACCAGCGCGCGGGTTAGCGCCGGGCCGTGCTGTTCACTTTCGCCCTCGCCCTCGCCCAGCCCCCGGCCTTCCCCTCGCTCACTGCCGACGAGAAGGCAAAGTTCGACGCGGGCGAACTCGTCATCCGGGCCGACACCAGCTCCCCCACCACGGTATCGACCGGCATCGTGAAGGTGAAGGCCCCGCCCGAGCTGCTCTGGACGGAAACCCTCGACTTCCCCGCGCGCCTGCCCGAGAACCCCACGCTCAAGAGCATCGAGGAGTACGGCCGCATCTCGCCCGACAACTGGTACGTGCGCTTCGAGATGTCGATCTTCGGCATCCACGTGACCATCCACGACCACTGGACCTGCTTCCCCGCCGAGTCCTACTGCACCTGGGTGCAAGATCCCGACGCCAAGAGCGACGTGCGCGAGGAGAAGGGCTGGCTCCTGGTGGTGCCGCATCCCGAGGGAAGCGCCATCGCCTTCCACAGCGAGTTCATCTCCGAGGTGTGGGCGCCCTCGTGGATTCGCAAGTGGCTGGCCAACGACAGCATGGTCAACGTGCTCGACAAGCTCCGCGTCCGCACCGAGCGCAAGGCGAAGTAGGCTCAGGGCAGGCAGGGAATCGGCTTGCCGTCGCCCCCGAGCTGGGGCGTGCAGCCCGCGCCGTAGCGAGCCGCCACGTCGGCCGCGTGTACCTCCACCCCGCGCATGAAGCTCGCCATCGAGGCGCGGGTGTAGGCCTCGGCGGCCTCCGCGGGGATGTTCCCCCCGAGGTCGACCCGCACCTGATACACCGCCAGCGTATCGGCTGTATCAAGTGATACAAGCAACCATGAACCTGTGTTATCGGCCATGGTGATGGCGCCGTCGAAGGCGGCCGGGTCGGTACGCTCGCGTGACTCCGCCAGCCGGGCGTTGTCGATGCGCCACGCCCGCTCCCACACGCCGGTCGACAGGGCCAGGGCGGTGTTGTTGCGCAGCCGCAGCACCCAGTGACGGTCTTGCACCGGCCAGGGCATGTCGAGCCGCTGGTAGAGCAGCTTGGGTGACGACCAGCGCCCTTCCAGCGCGATCTCGGTGAGCCCCTCCACGTCTTCGCTCAGGCGATCGTCGGTGAGCGACAGCCACACCAGCGCCTGGGGCACGCGCATCAGGCCCACGCCCACGGCACTGTCGGCGCTGCTGATCCGTCCCACGCGACCGGCCGCCGCGTCGTCGAACACGGCGCGAGGCAAGCTCGGCGGCGGGTTCTCCGCCATCTGCCCCACCTGGGCCGCCACCTCCGCCCAGCTGGCGGCGAGGGCGGCCGCGTCCATCGCCTAGTTGAACACGAAGGGGTGCGAGGTCACGACGGTACCGCCGCTCGGCGCGGGGAACTTCAGGCGTTTCACGCCCGCCACCACGCAGTCCTCGAGCATCGGGTTCTTGAGGTTCGACTCCGCCGTCTTGGCGTTGGCCACGGCGCCGGTGCTGGTGATCTCCCAGGACACCACCATCCGGCCCTGGGCGGCCGAGCCGCCGTAGCGCGTGACGCAGTCCTGCACGGTCCAGCTCCCCTTCTTGATCACGGCGGAGATCTGGCTGGGGAGCAGCTCGCCCTGGCCCTCGTCCATGTCGCGACCCTCGTCCATGTCGGCGGCGGCGGCGGCGGGCTCGGCAGCGGCCGAGGGCGGCGGCGCGTCCATGTCGAACTCGGCCTCGTCCTTGGCGAGCGCGGTCACGAAGAGGGCCATGAGCATCGGTCACCCCGGGGCGGCGGAATCCTAGCGCAATACGCGCGGCAGGAGAAGCATGATCGACCCCTACGCGAAGATCGCCCGCTGGTACGACGCCGAGTTCGAGGGTGCGAGCGCCGACATCCGTAGCTTCGTGGCTAGGAACGCGGGCCCTCGTGTGCTCGTCCTCGGCTGCGGGACCGGCCGGGTGTGCCGGGGTTTCCCCGCTGATCGGAACGTGGTGGGCCTCGACTTGAGTGCCCCGATGATCGAGGCGGCGCGGGCCCGGGGCGGCGAGTACCACGTGGGCGACATGCGGGCCTTCGACCTCGGCAGCTTCGACGAGGTGATCATCCCCAATGGCAGCTTCGCCTTCCTTCGGAGCCGGGCCGACCGCGCCGCCTGCCTCGCCGCCTGCGCCCGCGCGGCGCCCGTGCTCACCATCGACGTGCCCATGCCCGACTTCGCGCTCCTGGGACAGCCCCACACGCCCGAGCGACCGGCATGGTCGGGGCTCGTGGACGGCGTGGCGGTCGAGCGCACCCGCGAGGTGTTCCGCGAGCCGGTGGCCCAGCGCCTGCGCCTGGTGGACCGCTACCGCGCCGGCGGCGAGCCCATCGTGAGCGAGCTGGTGCTCCACCTCTTCACCCGCGACGAGATGGAGTGGATGCTCGAGGCCAGCGGCTTCTACGTCGACGAGGCCTGGGGCGACCACGCCGGCGGGCCGGTGCGGGAGGGGTGCGACCGGCTGGTGGTGCGGGCCCTGCGGCTCTAGCGGATCGTCCCCACGATCCCCGTCCAGGACTGGTTGGTGCAGTCCACGCAGGCACGACCGGCGCCGGTGAAGGTGGCGGTGAAGGTGGCGGTGAAGGTGCCGTCGCCGGTGAACTCGCCTTCCAGCGTGTAGGCCTCCTCGCAGCTGCCCGCGAGCACGCGCTCCACCGAGAACTCGGTGGTGCTGCTCCAGTAGCCGCTCATCGTGCCCGGCTGGGAGCCGGTGCCCACCGAGGTGATGTCGATCGCCGGGTAGCTGTCGAGGATGGACACCTGGTCGAAGTCGATCATCACGTAGGTGTAGGCGCAGTCGTACTCGATGGTGGTGTCGAGGTCGTAGGTGCCGTCCACCGAGCACTCGTCGTCGCGACCGCTGCAGTCGTTGTCGATGCCGTCGTCGCACACTTCCTCGAGGTTCGGCGAGCGGGTGGCGTCGTTGTCGTCGCAGTCGGCGTCGCAGGCGGAAACGCCGTCGAGGTCGGCATCGGTCTCGTCGAGGGTGGCCGCGTCGCAGTCGTCGTCGATGCCGTTGCAGGCGGTTTCCAGCGCGCCGGGGCTCACCGTGGGCGAGAGGTCGGCGCAGTCCTCGCACTCGGTGTAGCCGTCGGCGTCGTGGTCGAGGCCGTCGGGGGTCTCGTCGTCGCAGTCGTTGTCGACCGAGTCGCAGCTCACCTCCGACGCGGTGGGGCTGATCAGCGCGTCGCTGTCGTTGCAGTCGGCGTCGTTCTCCACGAAGCCCTCGCCCAGCTCGCAGGCGCTGCCGGGGTTGTAGGGGTCGCCGAAACCGTCGCCATCGACATCCGCGAAGTAGGTGCTGCCGCCGCTGCCGTCGACGCTGTCGTCGGCGTCGTCGACGAGGTCGTCGCAGTCGTCGTCCACCTCGTTGCACACCTCCTGGCCGCCCGGGTTGATGGCCTCGTCGGCGTCGTTGCAGTCGAGCTTCTCGGCGGGGTACGTCGCCACGCAGTCGTCGTTGTCGCCGTCGAAGTAGCCGTCGCCGTCGCGATCGAAGGGGCCATCCACGTCTTTGCCCTCGGCGCCCTGGAGCACGCCGTCGCAGCGGGCGGTCTCGGTGACGGACACGTCGTTGGCGCAGCCCATGACGAACAGTAGAGCGAGGTGCCGCATGGAGTCTCCGTGGCTAGGATAGCGTAGCGCAGGCCCTTGTAGCTCAGCTGGACAGAGCCGGGGATTTCTAATCCCCAGGTCGCAGGTTCGATCCCTGCCAAGGGCGCCACCTCGCCCGCCGTGGTTTAGAATCGCGGCATGTGGAAAGTCGTCGCCGCCGTGGTTGCGCTGCTGGTCCTCGCCTGCGCGGGCGCGCTCGTGCTGGGTGGCTACGGGGGCTTCGAGTACTTCCGGCTGGAGAAGGTGGAGGCCGAGCAGGAGGCGGTGGCCGCGCGCATCGAGGCCGCCGACGAGGCCGCCGGTGGCCGCCAGGCGGCAGCCTGCGAGCTAGGCGAGGTGGCCTACGCGGCCCGCGATTTCGGCCGGGCCATCACCCACCTCGACGAGTGCCTCGAGCAAGCGCCCGGCAACGCTGCCGCCCTGTTGATGCGCGGCAAGAGCTACGCCCAGCTCGAGCGCTACGAGCGGGCGGAGATCGACATCGCCCTCGCCGCCGAGATCGACGGCACCAGCGTGGAGGCGTGGAGGACCCTCGCGTGGACGCGCGTGCGCACCGGCGACGACCGGGGCGCGATCGAGGCCATCGACCGCTGGCTGGCGCTGGTGCCCGGGGCGGCCGAGGCCCTGCACATGCGCGCCGACTGCGCCTACCGCCTGGGCTCGATGCAGGAGGCCCTCCGCGACGCGGCGCGGGCCTGCGATCTGGGCGCCCAGGAGGGTTGCGCGTTGCAGGAACGGATCAGGAGTGCGGGGCGGAGATGACGGACCGCCCGTGCGACGCGGCCTAGTCCTGCTGGTGGCCTGCGCCGACGCTCGACCGGGGTCCGCGTCGGCAGCGGTCGCTGCTCGAATGCACAGCGTCGTGAGCAGTCGCTGCTTGAGTGCACACCGCGCGGCGGTCGCCTTCCCAGAGGCGCGCACCGGGTACGGGCGAATCTGCGTTTTCGCCAAGGCGAAGGAAGCGCGCCCCCCGGGGAAAGCGGCCGCGAGGCCTCTGCGTGTGCACTCAAGTGTTATCCGCTTACGACGATGTGCACTCAAGTGTCATCCGCTTACGACGACCCCCCGGGGGCCGTCGGCGGCTCCCCCTTCGATGGCGCGGTCTGACTCCACCGCCGTGCTGTGCGGGCCAGGATCCAGCACCAGGTGACCCTGTCCCGAGCTGCGGCCCGCTCCACGCCACCGTGTCCCATCGCGACGGCATCGCGAGTGCAACCACGGTGAGGATCGCGAACAGCCCGAGGATCGCGCCCAGCCCGGTCAAGAGTCGCCGTTTCATGGCTGCCCCCTGCCCGCCCGAGAGGCTAGGCTGCCGCCCGATGTGGTTTGCCCTCCTCCTCGCCTGCACCGGCTGCACCCCCACCGACGACTACACCCGGCTCTACCACACCGAGTCGGTGGCGCCGTCGCTCAGCGCCGACGCGGTGGCGGCGCTTGAGCACATGGGGCCCACCATCATCGACCGCGGCGTCAACTTCGCGGCCTACACCCAGGCCGCCGAGCGCGTGGAGCTGTTGCTGTTCGACGACCCCGACGCCGCCGAGCCGATCCAGCGTTTCGAGATGGACCGCTTCGGCGACGTGTGGAACCTCTACGTGGAAGGCGTGGGCGAGGGACAACTCTACGGGCTGGTGGCCTGGGGGCCGAACTGGAGCTTCAGCGACGACTGGTACTGCGGCGGCCAGGACGGTTTCGTGTCGGATGTCGATAGCCAGGGCAACCGCTTCAACCCCAACAAGTTGCTCACCGACCCCTGGGGCCGGGCGCTCACCCGCGACCACGACTGGGGCGCGGGCTCCGCCGGGAGCGGCGAGTCGCGACGCAACCAGTGTACCTGGGGCGCGGCGGCGAAGTCGATCGTGGTGGAGAGTGACTACGCCTGGAGCGACAACGAGGCGTCCTGGCGAGCCGGTCGCGCCGACAACACCCTCGACCACCACGACTGGACCGACCTCATCCTCTACGAGGTACACCCCAAGGGCTTCACCGCCAACGGGGTCACCGGCGTGGATCACCCCGGCACCTACCGGGGTATCGCCGAGCACGCGGGCTACCTCGCCGACCTCGGGGTCACCGCCGTGGAGCTGCTCCCGGTACACGAGAAGCCGGCCGACGGGGGCTACTGGGGCTACAACAACATCAGCTTCTTCGCCCCGGAGCTCACCTACTCGGCCGACTACGAGTACGGGGCCGTGTACGCCGCCGTGCTCGACGAGTTCAAGTTCATGGTCGACGCGCTCCACCAGGAGGGCATCGAGGTGGTGGTCGACGTGGTGTACAACCACACCGGCGAGGGCGGCCTCTGGCGCGACAAGGTGTACACCGACGACTTCCTCACCGACGAGGAGGCGATGGTCGACGCCTACAACCTCGACACCACCGAGGCCGCCACCATCTACAACATGCGCGGGCTCGACAACAACGCCTACTACGCCCTGTCGGAAGACAAGACCGGCTACTGGAACAACACCGGCGTGGGCAACCAGACCCGCCCCAACTACACCCCCGTGCGCCGCCTCATCATGGACAGCCTGCACTTCATGGTGGAGGAGCTGCACGTCGACGGCTTCCGTTTCGACCTCGCCGGCATCCTCGGCGAGAAAGACGGCGACTACAACAACTGGGACGACCCGGCGAACACGGTGCTGCAAGAGATCGTCGACGACGAGGTGCTGCTCGCGCACAACACCCGGATCATCGCCGAGCCCTGGACGGCGGGCGGCTACTACAGCTCCATCGGCGCCTTCCCGGCTTCGACGGTCGACAGCGCCGTGGGCTGGGGGGAATGGAACGCGAGCTTCCGCGACTGGTGGCGCGACATCGTCAACAACGACGACTGGACGCTCAACAGCGCCGAGAACAGCATCGACGGCGGCGGGGTGATCACCGGATCCGAGCTGCGCTATGGCTGGAACCGGCGCCCGTACCACAGCACCAACTTCGTCACCTGTCACGACGGCTTCACCATGTACGACCTGTTGTCGTACGACGAGAAGCAAAACTTCTGCGGCCCGCTCAACCCCACCTGTTGCGACGATCCCACGTCGAGCTGGTGCGAGACCGACAGCGGCGAGAGCAACAATCGTTCGCGCGACTGGGGGCAGGACGCCGAGGAGTTCAAGCGCCAGTTGATGCGCAACTTCTACGTGGCGATGATGGTTTCGCAGGGCACGCCGATGCTCTACGGCGGCGACGAGTGGCTGCGCACGCAGTATGGCAACAACAACGCCTACAGTACCGCTGCCGACAACGAGTGGAACTGGTTCCGCTGGGGCGAGTGGCAGAGCCACGACGAGCGCTGGCGCATGATGGACTTCGTGTCGAAGATGACGCGCTTCCGCCTCGATCGTACCTATGCCTTCTCCCCCAGCGAGTACGGCGGCGCCATGCCCCTGGCCTGGAAGAACGCGACCAACGACGGCGATCCGGACTGGGGTGGGCGTCACCTGATGGTACACTGGCACGACGATGGCTCGGTCGGAAAGCCCGAGCTCCTGATGTTACTCAACATGGAACGCGGGGATGTCAGCTACACGCTCCCCGAGGGACGCGCCTGGGCCCGGGTGATCGACACCCAGCAATACTTCGACACTGACGAGTACGTGGCCACCGAGGGCCTCGACAGCCGCGCCAGCGCCAACTACTTCAACCCGGCCACGGCGATCACCGGCGGCAGCTACACCGTGCCCTCCACCAGCATCGTGATCCTCGAGGAAGCCGAATGATCCTGCTGGCGAGCGCGGCGCTGGCCGCCGACGTGGGTGGCTACCTGCGGGTGATGACCCGCCCGGACTTCGAGGGCGGCGACGGGCGCCTCGGCTACTGGAACCTCTACGGGCGCCTGCTCAACGAGGGGCCCTACGCGGCGCTGGAGCTGCGCCAGTCGGTGCTCGACCCGGTGCCCGGGAGCACCCAGCCCTGGACCGATCTCCACGCGAAGATCGAGGGCGGCACCGTCCAGAACGCCGACAGCGGGGGCGGCTCGCTGGCCTACCTTCGCCTGTCGCAGCTCTACGTGCAGGCCGGCAACGTGGGCCTGCGCGACACCACCTGGCGCCTCGGCACGCTGGAGTCGAACTTCGGCGACCTCGGCCTCTACGACATGCGGCCGGCGCAGGTGCTCTTCGACACGGTGGGCGCCCAGGCCCGCTACCAGACGCGCGCGCTGGAGCTCACCGCCGGCGCGGGCGACGCCGGCTTCAACCTCAAGGGCAGCGAGTACAACACCGTGCTCTCGGCCGGGGCCACGGCCCGGGTGAACATCGCGGGCAAGCTCGAGCTCGGCGTGGGCGGGCAGGGCTACTACGAGCCCGAGGTGGTGGGCAATCGTTACGCGCCCCACGACACGCCGGGTGTCAGCTACGAGGACTACCTCCGGGGCGAGGTGGTGCAGGCCTACCTCGACGAGAACCCGGGGCAGCTGGCCGACTTCCCCTCGCCGGCCGCCACCGACGCTTCCTCGTGGAAGATGGTGGGCTACCTTGGCTTCGGCAAGCTCGGTCCCCTGCGGTGGAACAGCCTCTACGCCAGCTACGCCCAGCTCCACCCGGACAACTTCACCAGCGAGACGGTCGACGGCGAGACGGTCGACATCTACATCACCTCGCTCACCGACGAGCGCACGGCGCTCCTGGTGGGCGACGAGATGCAGTGGCAGCTCGTCCCCGGGCGCTACGACGTGGTGCTCGCCGGGCTGTACGGCGTCCACCAGGACGGCGACAACGACCTCGCCCCCTCCGACCACGACCGCACCTACATGTCGGCCGTGCTCCGCAACCAGGTGTACCTCTCGCCGGTGGTGCACCTCCTCGTGGAGGGCAGCGTGGCACAGGAGGTGTCGCACAACGGCAACGCCTACCGCAACCACGTCGATAGCCTCTTCGAGAACACCGGGGGCAAGGCCGACAGCGAGGGCCTGGAGTACGGCGACAGCGACACTCGCTTCACCTGGCAGGCCAAGGGCGGCGTGGTGCTCAACCCGCTCGGTCCGGGCATCTACACCCGTCCCTCGCTTCGATTGTTGTACGGGCTCCAGTACAGCACCCAGAACAACGCCTTCGGCAACAGCTTCGTCGAGTCGCTCGACGAGTACAACGACTTCGGCAACGTGGAGCGGCACTACCACAGCGTGCTGGCCCTGGAGACGGAAGCATGGTTCTAGGGCTATTGTTCGCGTGTATCAAGCCGACTCCGACGGCCACCGCCGAGGCGGTGCCGGTGGCGGTGGCCACCTTGATGCTCCCGGTGTCGGGCGAGGCGAGCGCGGCGCCGCCGGACTTCGAGATGGGCCTCGCCCCGGTGCTCAACGCTCACGGCACCATCCCCACCTTCAGCACCAGCGCCGTGGAAGCGGGGCGCCTCGCCGCCCGGGGCGACACCGCCCAGCGCATGGCGGTGCTTCGCGAGGTGTACCCGGGCGCCATCCTCCTGGTGGAGACGGAGCCCAGCTACTACTCCGAGATGAACGGGCAGTACCGCTGGACCGTGGGGGTGACGCTCACGATCACCGAGGGCAACGCGCCGCCGGTCGCGGCCGAGTTCGACGTGCCGGTCTTCCTCGCCTACCACCACGAGCGCGAGGCCGAGGCGGTGGCCGCCGCGACGCCGGTAGTGTCGCGACGCGTGGGACAGTTGCTCGACACGTGGATCGCCGGGCGAGAGTAACTACACCCGGCCAAACAACCGCGTGATGTCGATCTCCACCGCGTGGAACGGCGGTAGCGGGGCCAGCTCGCCGTCGCCGGCCGCGCCCTGGGCCACCCAGAGACCGTCGCGATTGACGAAGGACTCCACGACGCGCGCCTCCGGATCGGCGGCCCAGAACCAGCCCACGCCGTGCTGGGCGTAGAGTGGGCGCTTGCGGAGCACGTCGTGACTCGCGGTGGAGGCCGAGCGAATCTCGCACACCCAGTCGGGCACGAGGTCGACCGGGCGGTCTTCGGGCAACTGCCGCATGCGTTCCCGCCGCCAGCCCACCACGTCCGGCCGGACCGTGTCGTGCATTGAGAAGCGGACGTCGGTATCGACGAGGATCCACCAGCCACCGGGCTCGTCGTCCTGGTCGAACGGGCCGCCCACGTAGCGACCGAAGGCGGCCTGCACCCGCTGGTGGCGCGGCCGGGGGCTGGCGTGTTCGTAGAGCACGCCGGCGATCACCTCCGCCCGCGCGTCGGGCGGCAACCGGAGGATGTCGTCGTAGGTGGCGAGCTTGCGAGGGGGCTGGGCCACGCCGCGATCATACCCGCCACGCTCGCCGCGCTACAAGGCAAGCCCGTGATCTACTTCCTCCTCGTCGATCGCTTCGCCAACGGCAACCCCGCCAACGATGGCGCCATCGACCTCGCCGACCCGCAGGCCTTCCACGGGGGCGACCTCGCGGGACTGACCGCGAAGCTCGACTACCTGCGCGACCTGGGGGTGGACACCCTCTGGCTCGGGCCGATCACCCAGATGCGAACCGAGAAGTTCTTCCAGTGGGGCGCCTACCACGGCTACTGGCTCGACGACCCGGTGGCGCTGGAGCCCCGGTTCGGCACGCTCGACGAGCTGGCGACGCTGCGCCGTGAGGCCGAGGCGCGTGGCATCGGGCTGGTGCTCGACACCGTGTACAACCACGTGGCACCCGATCACGGGCTCGTGGCCCAGCATCCCGAGTGGTTTCACGCGCCGGGCAAGATCACCGACTGGAACGACCCCGGCCAGTTGCAGCGGGGCTGGGTACACGGGCTCCCCGACCTCGACCAGGACAACCCCGAGGTACGCGGCTGGCTGGAAGCCGCCACCGACCTGTGGATCGAGCGCGCGGGCCCCGTGGCCCTGCGCCTCGACGCCGTGCGTCACATGGCGCCCGAGTTCGTGCGCGCCATGGGCGACCGGGCGCGGGCGCGCGGCGTGCAGACCTGGGGCGAGGTGTTCGACGGCAACGTGGCCGCCGTGCTCGACACCCGCGAGAAGGCCGGGCTCGACCGGGTGTTCGACTACCCGCTCTTCTACGCGCTCCGCGACGTGGCCTGCGGCGACGCGCCGCCTGCCGTGCTCGCCGCCGCCCTCGACCGGAGCAACGGCGTGCCCGGCGACACATGGCTCAGCTTCGTGGACAATCACGACACGCCGCGCATCCAGAGCGCCTGCAACGGCGACGCCTGGGCCGCCGAGGCCGCGATCCAGCTCCTGTTCAGTTTGCGGGGCCAGCCCGTCATCACCTGGGGCACCGAGTACCTGCCACTGGGCGCCGAGGAACCCGGCAATCGCGCCGACATGCGCTGGGACTCGCTCGATCGCGAGCGGGTGGCGTGGCTCGGCACGCTGGCCCGCGGGCGGCGCGAGAGCGAGGCCCTGTCGCGCGGCGACAGCCGAGTCATCGCCGTGGGCCAGGACTTCGTCGCCTGGGAGCGAGTGGCGGGTCGCGACCGCCGCTGGGTGGTCTACAACGAGGGGCCGGCGCCGGTGGAGATCGGGGGTGTCAGCTTCGACGGGCGCTCGGTCACCGCGTGGAACCCCGGGACCCACCGGGCGCCCCGAGTGCCCGCTGGCACCACCCGCTTCCGATCGGGCACCACGCTTCCCCCGGGCGACCGGCTAGTGGTGGTGGGCGACGCGCCGGAGCTGGGGAGCTGGGACCCGTCCCGGGGCGTGCCGGTGCCGGGCAAGGTGGCACTGGAAGCCGAGGTTTACCTCTACAAGACCGTGGTGATCCACGCCGACGGGCGCCCGCCCACCTGGAGCGAAGGGGACAACCGGTGGCTGGTGGGGGGAGGCGGGATGGTGAGGTTGTAGGGGGTGGGTTCAGCCAGAGGTTCTACACGCCGACCGAGGGCGCGCCGGGTTGGATCAAGATCAAGCTTGATTGTGCATCACCGTCGACGTGCGCGGCGCTCGATTCGACGACGGTGGCCTGTTTCGCTGCTCCCGTACCGACGTGTGCTGGGGGGCTCGCCGTCACCGAGCGCCGACTGCGAGTCCTTGCCACGATCTGCACACGCGAGTATGCTCTTTGTATGAACGCCAAGCGCCGACTCTCCGCTTCCGTGGATGCCGATCTGCTCCGGGCTGCCGAGGCTGCCGTTTCTGGGGGCGATGCCGACAGCGTGAGCGCCTGGGTGAACGCGGCGCTCCGTCTCAAGCTCACGCACGACGCCCGGCTGGCCGCGCTATCAAGCTTCATTCGCGAGTACGAGGCGGAGAATGGTGAGATCACCGCCGAGGAGATTCGGCAGGCCGGACGGCGCGCGAGCGCCACCGCGATCCCGGTTCGCGGGCCGAGCGCGACGAGCGGCTCCCGGAGCGTCCCCCGTTGAGCCTGGTGCTCGACGCTGGCGCCCTCGTCGCGATTGAGCGTGCGGATCGCGGCGTACTCGCCTTGCTGAAGCGGGAGTTGCTCGCCGGGCGAGCCCCGGTGACGCACGGCGGTGTGGTTGGGCAGGTGTGGCGGAGCGGGAGCGGTCGGCAGGCCAACCTCGCGAGGCTGCTGCGAGGCGTCGAAGTCCGCGCGCTCGATGGCCCGCTCGGGTGCCGAGCGGGCGAACTCCTCGGCATCGCCGGAGAGGACGACGTGATCGATGCGGCGGTGGCGTTGCTCGCGCTCGACGGGGACATGATCCTCACTTCCGATCCAGGCGATCTCGCCGCGCTCGTGGCCGCCGCTGGAACGCACGCGGACATCGTCCCGGTATAATCAGGCCTTGGCCCGCGCCTCGGGTGCACCGGTTTGTCCTTCACCTCCGCCGCTTGGCAGGGATCGTAACCGTTACGCAAAGCGAAACTATTTCACGAGTTCTACAGGCCTACCGTACCTCCTGGTCACCGACCGCGTTCGGGACGAGCGCGCCGATCGCGGCTATGCTCATGGCATGACCGCGTCGCCGCTCGCCCAGAAGGTCCTCTCCCTCCCGTACGACGAGCGGGAGCGTCTGCTCGCCGAACTAATCGACAGCCTCCACGACGGGAACACGGGGGAGGTCGTCCAGGGCGACGCCTGGGATCGTTCGTGGGCCGCCGAGTTGGACGCCCGCCTGAGCGGCGTCGAGGATGGGACCGTGGCGACCGTGCCCGCCGACCAGGTGCTCGCGGAGATGCGGGCGGGCATCCTGCCTGCTCGCCGTTGAGTTCCACCCCGAGGCCCGCACGGAGCTCCTCCACGAACGGGGATGGTACCGCGAACGGAGTGAGCAGGTTGCGCTCGGGTTCGACACTACCGTGGCCGCCGCCGTCTCGCTGATCGCGGAGACGCCGGAGGTCGCGCCGGTCTGGCCCCCGATGGCCCACCGGAGGGTTCGCAAGTGGGCGCTGCGGCGGTACCCGTTCTGCCTATTCTATGTCGTTCTAGACGCACGCCTGGTCATTCTGGCCGTTGCCCATGCTCGGCGTCGCCCGGGGTACTGGCGGAGCAGGTTGGGGACGTAGCCCGGGGCGCTCCGCCGCCTCGACCTGGAAACGCCTCCAGGGCCCGTCCAGCCCACTTGAAGTACACCCCCGCCGCCGCCTCCACGCGGCGATCCCCAGCAACAGGACGCCCGCCGCCCCGGAGTCGCTGGCGTCCTCGCAGGAACAGGCCGGGGTGTAGACCGCCTCGATGGGGGTGTCAAAAACCGGGTCGACCGGCTCGGGACAGAAAGCGCTGTTGGCGGCCCGCTCCTGCATCGCGAGCACGTAGAGCCCCGCGCCGAAGCCCACCATCGGCACGGGGCCGGCGTACTCGCCCGTTTCCGGAATGAACAGCTCCGGGATCTGCCGGCCATTGAGCATCGCCTGCCCGGTGATCCAGTCCTCGAGTTCCTCGGCGCGGGCGGTGGCGCAGGCACGTCGCATGGCGGTAGCTACCCGGAGGTCGGCGAAGGCCCACTCCGCATTGTCATAATCGCTGCCGTCGTCGTTGCGGGCGTAGCCCACGCCGGACTCCACCCGGAGCACCTCGTCCCAGGCCGCGAGCGTGGGGCCGAAGGAGCTGCCCAGGGGGTCGAGCACGTCGAAGTTATAGGCCTCTACCGCAGAGATATCGAGATAGTCGTCACCCGAGTTGAGCTGGCCCTTGCTCGCGGCGAGCACCCCGTTCTCGTCGACCAGCTCCAGCGCCACCGCCGCGGCGATGCCCTCCGCCGACTGGAGGTAGCCGGTGGCGCGCGGGTCGCCGAGTTGCAGCGCGATCTCCGCGGCGGCGCGCAGGCCCGCCACCGCCATCACCGAGGTGTAGGTGTACTGGTCTTGCTGGCCCGACCAGTGGCGTTCCCAGATGGAGCTGTCGACCGCGATGAGGCCGTTGCTGGCCACGATCATCGCCTGGAGCGGGTCGGCCACCTCGTCGAGGGCGCGCGCGCCCACATCGCCGAGCAGGCCGGTCTCGTCGCCCTGGGCCAGAATCTCAGCCAGCGCCCAGAGGAACAGCCCCCAGTTGTCAAGTTCCACGTTGGGACCGGTGCCGTCGTCGTCCGACCACTCGGTGCCGTCGCCGTAGAGGCGACACACGCTCACGCCGTAGTCCTGCCCGTTGACATACGCCGAGTAGCCGCCCGCCTTGCCCTCCTGGAACAGGAACCGGAGCGCGTTGGCCGCCTCCTCGCCGTAGCCCGCGCGCGCCAGGGCCACGATGCTGTAGGCCGAGTCGCGCACCCAGGTGATGTTCCAGTAGTGCGGGAAGTCGTCCTGCGGGGCGGCCACCGGGAAGCTCGCGACGATCTGGCCAAAGGCGGCACCGGGCTCGCGCACCTGGGCCATCTTCAGGTAGGCCAACTGCTGGCGGAAGACCGCCGTCTCGTCGCTGCCGAGGTCGGCCGGTACCGAGGCCTCGGACTGGAACGCCGCCCAGCCCTGCAACTCGGCCACCAGCCAGTCGCGAGCGCCCGCCTCGAGCGGCGACCAGTCCGGCGTGGGATCGGTGGTGGTGAACACCCCGTGCCACGCCTCCTCGCCTGGCCCCAGCGAGGGCACGCTCCAGCCGAAGCCCGGGACGATGCTCGACGCGTAGAAAGCGCAGTCACCAGCGAGCTTCCGCCCGGCGAGCACCGTGTCGTACACCTGCTCGCAGGTGTTGTCTGCGGCACCCGGCGCGTGGAACCAGAGCGCAATGTCGCTCGCCTCCTCCACCACGAGGTCGGCGGCGTAGGTGGCCACGGTCTCGCTGCCGCCTGCCTGCCAGTTGTGCAGCGAGGCCAGCTGGAAGGCCGGCACCCGCGCGCTGGCGCTCGGGTTGCGCACGCGCACCACCTGGGCCACGCCGAAGCCCTCGTAGGCCATCGGCATGAAGGCCCACTGGGTGAACTCCAGGTTGCCCGCCACCTGCTTGCTGCCAATCACGCCCGTGCCGTCCTCGGTCCACACCGACTCGGGGTCGCTCAGCCAGTTGCCGGTGCCGTCGAGGTCGGTGTAGCCAAAGTAGGTGTCGTACAGGATGTCGTCGGTGTACTCGTAGGCGTCGTACTGGGAATAGGTGTGGTTCCAGGCCTGTGTGAGGCGGTCGCCGTCGTAGACGATCACCCCGAAGCCATTCCCGGCCGCGCGCGTGTAGAGCGACGTGAAGGGCTCCACCGCGAGCGCAGACAGGACGAGGAGCGTCACTCGGGCACCAGGACGCGGCTGTCGAGGGCACCCACGTACACCGAGAGGCTGTCGCCGTCGGGCTCGAAACGCTCGCCGGTGAAGATGTCGACGTAGCTGGCACTCGGCAGGCCGGCGAAACTGAGCCCGTTGCTCAGCGTGCGCGCATCGCCGCGGTTGAGGATCACCAGCACGGCGTCGCTGCCGTTCACCCGCGCGTAGGCCCAGGTGTCGGCCTCGTTTTCCCACCAGTCCACGCGCGTGCCCGTCGACATCGCCGGGTGCTCGCGACGGGCTTGCCCGAGCGCCTGGACGTGGGCCAGGACGCGCGACTCGTCGGCACTGAGATCGCTGCCGAAGCGCATCTGCTGCCGGTTGTCGGGGTCGGCGTAGCCGGGCAGGCCGATCTCGTCGCCGTAGTAGATGAGCGGGAGTCCCTCGGAGCTGAGCAGGAAGGTCCAGGCCAGGCTCAGGCGATCGTAGGGCTCCGACCAGCCCGGGGCGGCGGCCGGGTCGCGCAGGCTGCCGTCGTCGCCGCACGCGCCCACCGATCCCTCTCCCGAGGCCGCCGCGATGAACCGCGACACGTCGTGATTGCCGAGGAAGGGCGACATCAGCGCCCCCCCGTAGGCCGCCTGCGACGCGGCCCAGGACGCCTGGAGCGAGCCGTCGCCGTTGCTCAGCCCGGCGCTCCCCTCGGCGAAGGCGGCGATGATGCTGTAGTACAGCGGGAAGTCGAACTGGGCGTCGAGCTTGCCGTCGCCGATGTACTCCGCGATCTTGGTGTAGCCGTCGAATGTCTCGCCAATGGTACGGAAGTCCTCGGTGCCACCCACGCCCGAGTGTTCGATTTCCCGGGCGATGCGGGCCTGGCTGTTGACCACCACCGACATCGGCATGTGTTTCACCGCGTCGATGCGGTAGCCGTCGAGGTCGTAGTCCCTGGCGAAGTCGATCGCCGCGTCGACCGAGCGGACGAGGGGGTCGTCCTGGGTGTAGTCGATGTCGGGCAGGTACTCAGCGAACCAGCAGGTTTCCGTGCGCTGGTCCCAGTTGAGCTCGCCGTCGCCGTCGTCGTCTTCCTCGCAGATGAAGCGGTCGTTGAACCACTCGGGACGGGTGGTGTACCAGTCGTGGGTCTCGTGCACGTGGTTGGCCACCCAGTCGACCATCACCCGCATGCCGCGCGCGTGGGCCTCGTCGACGAGGAGGCGGAGGTCGTCGGCGCTGCCGAAGTGCTCCTCGGGATCGTCGCCCGACGGCCAGTAGCCGTGGTAGCCGGCGTAGCTGGCGTTGCACTGCCCGTCCCAGGGGCCCTCGGCGTTGTCTTGCGGGGCCGTCAACCAGAGCGCAGTGACGCCCAGGTCGTCGAGGTAGTCCAGCTTGGCCACCACCCCGGCCCAGTCGCCGCCCTGGTAGTCGACGTCGGCGCCCTCCGACTCGTTGAGCGCCGCGTCGCCATCGAAGAAGCGGTCGACGAACACGAAGTAGAGGAGTCCGCTCTCCCAGTCGCGCTCGTCGAGCCAGAAGGGCACGTAGAGATCCTCGGCTCCGTCGGCGCCGACGCGGATGACATGCCGCCCGCTGTCGAGACCGGACGTGGCGAAGTAGAAGGTCTGGTCGGTCCACCCGTCGATCGGCTCGCCATCGAGCGTGGCCCAGGCGCCCGTCACCTCGCGATCCGCCCGCGCGCCCACCTCGATGCCGCGCGTGTCGCGGTCGATCTTCACCCTCGTGGTTTCCAGCAGCGGATCGTCGCAGTCGTTGACCACGACGAGCGAGTTGCAGCCGTTGCCCCCGGGGGAGCACTCCGCGTCGTAGCTCTGGCCCTCGTCGCAGTGGATGAAGTCGGCCTCCGCGTCGCAGCGCCAGTCGCTTCCGTTCTCGACGTACTTGTACGCGTAGCTGCCCGGCGAGAGCACCAGCGTGGTGCTCCAGCTCCCGTCGGTGCCCTCTTCCAGCACGTCGGCCGTGGTCGACCAGCCGTTGAAGTCGCCCGCGATGGCCACGCTCTGGGCACCCGGCGCCTCGGTGGAGAAGATCATCGGGCAGCCGGAGATCGAGCCCGGCAGAACCTCCACGCTGAGGTTGGTCTCGGCATCCTGCCCGCAGGCGTCGGTGGCCACCAGTTGCACCGAGGCGTAGCCCACGTCGCTGCCGTTGCCGGTGAGGTGGAGCTTGGTGCCCCGCATCTCGGCGTTGACCTTGCCATCGGACACGGCGGTGAAGCTGAGCGACTTGCCCTCGGCATAGTCGGCGAGGTCGAGGGGCACATCCACCCCCTCGGTGACGGTGACGGGCTCGAGCTCCGACCAGGCAGGCGGCGCCTCGCAGCAGGCCCCGAGGAGCAGCACGAGCAGGAGGCTCGACTTCATGCGCCCTTCACCGGCACGACCTCGCCGTCGGCGATGGTGGCGGGGCCCTGCACGGGGCGTGGCCAGCGGCGAGCGAGGTCGGCCGCAGGGGCAACGAGGAGGGCGTCGTTCGGCACGGCCATACCGTAGCCGAGCCGCACGCCCGCGCCGACCCTCGCGCGGTGGCCGACGCAACTGCCGAGGAAGTGTGTGCCCGAGGACGCGCGCTCCTGGCCGACATCGACACGGATCGGGCCGCCGAAGGACAGGTCGAGCGTCGTCACGCCCTGGGCGATGAAGCTGTCGCGACCAAACACGCAGGCCTGGTGGCCCCAGCCCTGGCTCACCAGCGCGCCCTCCGCGAGCACCGAGAGCGCCAGGTGCGCGCCGCGGCCCACCTGCGCGCGCGCCCCCACGCTGGAGGCCACCACGTGGGCCTGCGCGTCGATGCTGGCGCCCTCGCCCACCACCGAGCCACGCACCACCGCCAGCGGCCCGATCACCGCGCCCGCGCCCACCTCGCTCACCTCGACCACCGCCGAGGGGTGGATCTTCGCGCCTTTCCCGATGCGACAGACGGCCCGGTGGATACGCGCCTCGCTGGGCCATCCCGCCGCCCAGAGCACCTGCGCGACGCGCCCGAGTTTCCACCACCAGGGCGCGGTGTTGAAGTGCTCGGTGATCTCGGCCGCCTTGGCGGTGAGCCCCAGCAGGTTCACCCGGACGAGGTGGATCCAGTGCTCGATGTCGTGGGCGATGGCCGGGCCGGTGACCATGCCGCCCTCGGCCACCACGTGCGCGAAGGCCGGGTGGACCGTGGGCGGCGGCGTTGCCTGCAAGTTCAAGTCGAACTCGAGGTCGCCGAGACCGTCGAGGGTCGCGGGCTCGCCCTTGTTGACGAACCCGATACGCGGTCGCGACGGGTCGGCACAGAGGGGTGCCGCCATCCGCAGCCAGCCCTCGTCGCGGATGCGCAGTCGACCGGTCTGCCCGTTCTTGCGCAGTTTTCGCAGCAGCGAGGCGGTGAAGTAGGTACCCTCGCCGAACACGAGACGCGGTCGCGACAGGTCGTCGCCGAGGGTGAATCCCGCGGCGGCGAGGGCCTCGTCCTGCACGGCGCGGAGGGTACGCCCGAGCACGGGGAGCGAGCCCGGGCTCTCGCCGAAGGGCGCGATGGAACCGGCGCCCTGGACGCGAACGGCGAGCACGGCGGAGTCTAGCCCGTTAGCCGCCCCACCGATGCCCAGCGCCAAGCCGCCCGCGCTGCCTACCCTGGCCCCGGGGGCCCTGGAAACGCTCCTCGATCGCTCCGGCGCGCTCATCTACTCGGTGGGCGCCGGCGGGAAGATCCTCTCGATCAACCGCGCCCTCGTCGACCGGCTCGACCTCGACCCGGCGGCCCTGCCCGACCTTCGCGCCTGGACCCGATCGCTGATCGCCGAGCCCGCCCTGCGCGACGGCATCATCGCCACCCACGAGCGTGCGCTGGCCGGGGAGAAGGTGCGCGAGGCCGAGTGGGTCCACACCAGCCGCGGCGGCGACGCGCGGCAAGTGCGCTGGCAGTTCGTGCCGCAGGGCGAGGGCGCGAGCCGGATGGTGGTGGTGGTCGGGGAAGACGTGACCGACCGTCGCAAGCTCGAGCACTGGGTGCGCTTGCAGGGGGGCTTGCTGGAGAGCGTGCCCGAGGCGGTGATCCTCGCCGACACCGAGGGACGCATCCTGCACTGGTCGGGCGGAGCCGAGCGCCTGCTCGGCTACTCGCCGCGGAGCGCGCTGGAGCGGCCGCTGTCCAACATCCTCGCCGCCGAGTCGCCGCGGGCGATGGTGCTCGCGTGGATCGACCGCGCCCGCACCGAGGGCAGCTTCCGTGAAACCCTGCCGCTGCGCCGCGAGCGTGGCGACAGCGTGGAGTGCGACGTGCAGGTGGCGCGCGTGGTGAACGACCGGGGCCAGTTGCAGGCGATCGCGCTCATCGCGGCGCCCCCTCACGCCGCCGTGGCCACGGTCCCGGTGGCCAACGCCGAGGGCGACAAGGCGGTGCGCGAACTCGACCGCGCCGTGGGCTCGATCATCTCGGTGCCGGCCGTCGTGACCGCGCCCGACGGCACCGTGCGCGCCTGGAGCCGGGGCGCCGAGCGGCTCGGCGGCCTGTCCTCGGTCAAGGCGCGCGGGCAGAAGGTGCTCGACGAGGTGCTCGTCGTCCCCGAGCTGGGCTGGGACGGCCTGCTCACGCGCCTGGTGGCGCGCGGCAAGCACAGCCAGACGGTCGAGGTGCGCCGGCCCAACGGCACCCGCTCGCGCGCCGAGCTCGACGCGGTGGCCCTCAAGGCTCCCGACGGCACCATCGACACCGTGCTCATGCTCTTCGTGGATCGCGCCGAGGCCGACGCGGTGATCGCCGAGTCGCGGCGAACCAAGGCGAGGGCGCTCGAGAGCGTGTTTGCCGAGGGCATGGTGAGCCGCCTGCTCGACGCGTTCGCGTACTTCGAACCCGACCACCGGGTGGTGCTGTCGCGACTGGCCGACCTGCGGACGATCGCGCGGCTGGTGTCGAGCGGGGCGAGCCTGCGCGAGTTCGACCAGGTCACGCGGCGCGCCCAGCTCGCCGACAAGGAGAAAGAACTCGACCTCGTGATCGACCGCCTGGGCGACGGCCTGTCGCGACTGCGCACGCTGGCGCACGACGTGCGCTCCTTCGCCGAGGCCGACCACGGCGCCCCGGAGCCGGTGCGCCTGTCCCGCGAGCTCGAGGCGGCGCGCGACCTGCTCGCGCACACCTTCGACAATCGTCACGCGGTGGAATTCGTCGTGGAAGACCTGCCCGCCGCGCGGGCGGTCCGCGGCCCGCTCCTGCGCGGGCTCACGCTCTTGTTGCTCGCCTCCATCGAGAGCTTCGGCCCCGAGGAGGAGGGCCGGATCCACGTGGAAGGCAAGGTCCAGGGCGGCTGGATCTGGCTGGAACTGCGCGACAACGGGCAGGGCTACTCGTCGGAAGTGCAGACGCGCATCACCGACCCGGACTTCCTCGCCTCCTGCGGCGGCTACGCGCCGTTGTTCCTCGGCATGGCGCGCGAGGCGATCCGCGAGGCCGGGGGCACGCTCGACCTGGGCAGCGCCATCGGCACCGGCGCCAGGGTGCGCGTGAGCTTCCCCATCGCCGAGCAGGCGGCCGGCATCCGGCCGCTGGAGTCGCCGCGCCCGCCGATGGCGTCGCGGGGCAAGATCCTTCTCGTGGAGGAAGACGCGCTCCTGCGCCGGGCGCTGGAGCGCCACCTCGGCGAGATCTTCGAGGTGGTGGCCACGCCCACCGTGGCCGACGCCATCGCCGAGATCGGCAAGCAGCCCTTCGAGGTGGCCGTGGTGAGCTTCCCGCGCCCGGAGAGCTTCGGGCTGCGGCTCGTCACCCGGCTGGCAGAGGCCGCGCCCGACCTCGGCCGCAACATGATCGTCGTGGTACCCCCCGGGGTGCGCCACGCCACCCGCGAGCGCCTCGTCTTCCAGGGCGCCATCGTGCTCACCCGCCCCGCCGACTTCACCAGCATCCGCTCCATCTGCGAGCGCCTGGTGCCCGGCGAGATGGTGGTGGTCGAGGCGGAGGAGCTGGGGGAGGTGTAGCGGGTTGGGCTGGCCTACGGGTACTTCGTCTCGCCCAGGTCCGACATGTCAACCACGTTGCCCGGGATGACACCCCACTCGCACTCGCCCACGCTGCCCTCGTCGCAGCCCCAGCAACTGATCTTGCCCGCAGTGGAGAGGGCGCAGAAGAAGCCGCCTCCGGCGCCAAGCGATCGGAAGGTGCCCGCGGGAGGCGAGAGCGAGGGCGTGTCCGATCCCCAACATTGCAGCGTGTCGTCTGACCGCAGCGCGCAGGCCGCGCCGCTCGCGACGGCGAGGGACTTGACACGCGCGAGCGCCGGGGGGAGGTTCACCGCTTCGTGGGCGCCCCAGCAACTTGGCTGCCCACCGGGATCGAGCACGCAGGCAGCCCCGCCTCCTCCCGACACCATCACCCACGGCCCGGCGAGCGGCACAGTTGGCGGGTACGCGGCGTTGAATGCGCCGCTGCATGCCAGGAGGCCGCTGGGGTCGATTGTGCAGGTGTCGTTGGTGTACACCGCCAGCGTGGTAAACGGACCTTCGCCCGGCCGCGTCTCCCCGGCGTGGTCCGTCCCCCAGCACGTCACCTCGCCCTGCTCGTCCAGACCGCACCCGTGGTGCTCGCCGAGACCCACCTGCGTGAACTTCGTGCTGGGCGCGTCGGTCGCTCCGAACGCGGTGTTGCCCCAGCAGTACGGGACGCCCGCCGTCAGCGCGCAGGTGACGTAGGCGCTCAGCACCAGCGAGTCGAAGCCCTGCTCGGCAGGCAAGCCCAGCTGGGCGTAGTCCACGCCCGCGCGGAGGAACTGGCACTCGTAGCGGGGACCGTCGCGGGCGCAGGCGCCATAGCCGCCCACGTACAACGCGTCGTAGCCGCCGGAATCCGCCGGCTCCGCCGTCTCGCCCTCGCCATCGCAGGCGAGCAGGGGCACGAGGAGGAGGAACACGCCTACTCCGCCGGGATGCTGTAGGTCCCGGGCTGGCAGAGCTCCTCGCTGTCGAGTGTCAGCGCGTCGAGGCGGAGCGTCAAGGTGTCAGCCGATTGCGCGGTGATTGCGCCCCGCAGCTCGAGCGGCCCTCGCACCCACTCGAAGGTCTCCACGCCCTGCGCGGGCACCATGCTCGCCGACACGGCGAGCGCGGGCGCGCCGACAGGCTCGATCGTCAGGCGGTCGAGGCCGGGTTCCGGCCGCAGGACCACTTGCTGGATGGCATCGCACCCGAGCGCCGCGAGACTCACGCGATAGCCCGGCGGCGCGGGGAACACCGGCCCGCTCGCGTCGCAGGTCCAGTCCATCTCCACGCGGATGTAGGGAAAGAACGCCGGGTCGACCTCCTCGATCACGAAGGGCGACATGCCCTTCGGGCGACCGGAACCGAACCGCACCGTGCCGGTGATGGCCGTGGAGACGGCGCTGGCCTGGGCCACCGAGTCGGCGTGGGTGTAGGAGAAGGGCGACGTGCTGGTGATCACCCGCAACACGTTCGGCTCGGTCGACGCGCGGGTAACACGCGACACCCGCCCCCGGCGCGTGAGCACCCCGGAGCCCGAGAGCAACACCGGGGCCAGCGAGAAGGTGGCCTTGCCGTCATGGTCGCGATCCCGGCCGTAGGTGGGCACCAGCACGAACTCGCCCGTGCCCGGCGTGCACGTGGAGCTCTGCTCCACCGCGAGGCCGTCGGCGTTCTGCTTGTCGACGAGGTCGAGGCGCGTCGCCATGGGAACGAACTCGAAACAATCGTTCTCGGCGTTCTCGATGTGCGCGAGGTACTGCCCCGAGCAGGCCCCGGCGCTGCCGTAGCCGCAGTCGGTGCCCTGGTCGGTGTTGCACTGGTAGAGGCCGCACCACGACGTGCCCCCGCACTCGGCGAAGCCGTTCTTCCAGGCCACGTTGCCCGAGGGCGCGTCGATCCAGCCCGACAGCGCGTGCTCCGTGACCGGGCAGGCACCGGTGCGCGACATGTACGCGTCGACGCCGCTGCCGACCGGCACCTGAGCCTCGCCCGCCTCGTTGCGGAGGCCGAGCAACTCGCCGCCCACGACCTGGTTGCCCGAGAGGTCGGCGGAGCTGACGGTCGCGAACAGGCAGTTCCCGAAACTGCCCCCGTCGTCGTACATCGAGATCATCTCGCTGGCGTCCACGCTGTAGGCCACGCCGCCGGAACCGCTCGGTGCGCAGGCGGTGTCGTGACAGTCTCGACCGCCCTTCGCGAAGTCGGGCGGGTCAACGGGGCAGCCCGCCCCCAGGAAGCCAGCGCCGAGCGAGAGTGCGGCTAGCGAGAGCGCGAGAACGCGAGAGCGCGAGAGCCATGATTACCTCCGGTATGGATGACCTATCGCAGCGCGTCGCATCGCGCAACCACGCCTCACGCCCAGCTGACCGATGCCACCCGCCCCGAGCCTGGCACCCTACCCGAGCTCACCCGGCCAGACCCGCGCGAGCTCATCCTCCACCCCCAACACTGCGGCCCGCCGCGCGAGTCACGCGCCGTCGAGCGCCGGGCCCTGGACGGCGACGATGCCCGCCGCGTCGCGGGGCTGGCGCTCGGACCCGGTGGACTTGGCCCACTCCAGCTTGGCGAGCAGCACGTCCTCGGGCGACGCCACCCATACCTCGACGCCATCCACGACCGCCCGGCGCCGACGCTCGAACTCGGCGCGGCTGAACTCGCGACCTTTCCGGAGGATAACGTCGACGTTCCACCCGGTTTCGAGCTCGATGAGGTTGAACATAGATTGCCGCCGGGCAGCGTCGATGACCATGTCGATGTCGGCGTACCAACGCTCGGCGGGCAGCGCGCGACACAGACTCACCTGCGACATCCGGGAGGCCACGATGTCGATGTCCTGCGTGGAGCGCACCTCGCCCCAGGTCGAACTCGCCGCCGAGCCCGCGAGCATCCACGGGATCTCGAGGCTGTCGAGGGCGGTGCCCACCTGCTCCAGCGCCCGGCCGAGGCTCACGGCGTCGGATCCCTCTGGCACACCCTGTCCGCGGTCTCGTCGCCATGAAGGCGCCGAATCAGCGCGAGGGCGACCTGCCACGGGGTCCAGCCAGGGTACGCGGCGGCAATCTGGTCGCAATCGTGCGCATCAGCGACTCGGACAGTGCCGCCGCGGCGCGACTCCGGCCCTCGGGGCCCATGCGCCGCCACGCCACCGCCTGCACGCGGGCGGCGCGGGGATCGGTGCCGGCAGGGTCCATCCGCCCAGTCTAGCTTGGGGCGCTCGGACCCCCGGGGTCGCGTCCACCGCGCGGGAGCGCGGCTGCCATCGCCAGCGACGGCGGCTCCAGCGCTGGCCCGGTGTACCTGTTCCTCGCCGGCGGCGGGGAGCGGCGCTACATCGGCCGGATGACCGTCACCCCCGCCGACTTCAAGCAGACCCTCGGCCGCTTCCTCAGCGGCGTCACCGTGGTGAGCGTGGAGGTCGACGGCGAGGTTCACGGGATGACCGCCAGCGCCTTCCTGAGCGTGTCGCTCGACCCGCCGCTGGTGCTCGTCTCGGTGGCGCGCACCGCCCGGATGCACGCGCTCCTGGCGGCCGCCAGCCGCTTCGGCGTCACCCTGCTCTCCTCGGCCCAGCAAGACCTCTCCAACCACTTCGCCGGCTACGGCGCCGCGATGCCGGTGTGGGATCGCTCGGTCGCGCCCCCGGTGCTCGCCAACGGCCTCGGCTGGCTCAGTTGTGTGACACACGCCGCCCACGAGGCCGGCGACCACACGCTCTACCTCGGGCGGGTGGAGGCGCTGGGCTACGGCGACGGGGAGCCGCTGGCGTATTACCGGGGGAAGTACCGGGGGCTGGTGCCGGTCTAGGCGAGGGCGGCGAGAAACGCTTCCGGCTCCCGCGGCGAAACCACGTAGATCCGTCCCCCGGGATCGTACACGCGCACCGCCCGGGACGAGTCGGTCACGAAGGCCCGCTGCCGCTGGCGGCTCTTCCAGAACCAGCCATACCAGCCGTAGCCGCCGTTGATGGCGAACTTCGGGCCGAACAGGCCGCCGTGCCAGAGGGGCTCGGCGCGCAGGGCCTCGCTCACCTCCACCCGCACGGTTCGTACCCGGGTGACGATGTGCAGCGTGCGGCCATCCAGCCGGAGCACGGTGGGCTGGTCGACCATCACCCAGAGCAGGGCGAGCAGCACGGTGTTGACGAAGCCGGCCGCGATCCACGGCGGGCGTCCCTCGGCGAGGTCTTTCACCAGCGACTTCATCGCGGCGAGGCCCACCAGGAGCGCGAAGCTGCCGAGCGCCCAGGCGGGTGCAGGCAGGGGGGCAACGGGGAAGTCACGGCGCACGGCGAGTGGGGTATCCATGCCCCACCCCTGGGGCATCCATGCCCAGTACCGGGTTGGCGCCCGGTGGTGTAGGGTGCCGGCCATGCGACTCGTTCCCATCGGCCTCCTGGCCCTCGGCTGCTCCGACTACAACCTCTCGTCGCCCGCCAACCTCGACGAGGGGAAGGACGGCGACACCGCCTTCGACCCCGGCGACGACACCGAGGACTACGGCGCCTGCGGCAACGCCGACAAGGACCCGCGCGAGGTGTCGCTGGCGGAGGACTGCGAGGCCGAGGCCATCACCGGCACCTTCACGCCCGAGATCAAGTGGCAACAGACGTCCGTGGGCGACACCTACACCACACCCGTGGTCGGCCACCTGACCGACGACAATGGCAATGGCATGCTCGACGGCGGCGACACCCCGGACATCGTGGTGTCGAACGTGGCCGGTGTCACCTTCGCCCTGTCCGGCGCCGACGGCGCCATCCTCTGGCAGGGCGGCAACCTCGGCAGCGAGCCGATGACGCCCGCCATCGGCGACCTCGACGGCGACGGGTGGAACGATGTGGTGGGCGGCGGCGCCAGCGCCACCATCGCCCTCGACGGGCGCACCGGCACCCAGCTCTGGCGCATCTCCGCCTACGCGGGTGGCCACACGCCGCAGTGCGGCGCGGTGGGCATCTACGACCTCGACGGCGACGGCGCCGCCGAGGTGGTGATCGGCCGCGACATCTACGAGGGGAGCACCGGGGCGCTGGCGGGTCGAGGGTCGTACGGCGACGGCGCCGGCCACGAGTGGGCGGCCCCGATGGGCGTGGCGGCCGACATCGACCGCGACGGCGAGCTCGAAGTGGTGGTGGGGAACGCGCTGTACGACAAGCGCGGCACCACCAAGTGGTACAACAACAAGTCCGACGGATTCGTGGCGGTGGGCAACTTCGACGCCGACGACTACGGCGAGATCGTGGTCACCAGCACCGGCGACATGCGCCTGCAAGATCACGACGGGACGGTGATCTGGTCGAAGTCACGGGTCACCGGCGACACCATCGGCCCGCCCACCGTCGCCGACTTCGACGGCGATGGCGAGCCCGAGATCGGCGTGGCGGGCCACGACGTGTACGTGGTGGTCGAGACCAACGGCTCGGTGAAGTGGAGCCGCAGCACCAACGACTACAGCTCGGGCTTCACCGGCTCCTCCGTGTTCGACTTCGAGGGCGACGGCAAGGCCGAGGTGGTGTACGCCGACGAGAACGACGTGTTCGTGTACGACGGGGCCACCGGCGCCATCAAGATGCAGGAAACACGACACAGCTCCGCCACCTGCTCCGAGTACCCCTCGATCGCCGACGTCGACAACGACGGGCACGCCGACATCATCTACAGCTCCGGGGCCTACAGCGGCCGCGAGACGGGCGTGACGGTGATCAAGGACCAGGACGACAGCTGGATGCCGGCCCGCGCCGTGTGGAACCAGCACGGCTACGCGATCACCAACGTCAACGACGACGGCAGCATCCCCGCCTCGCCGAGTGTCAACTGGGACACCTACAACAACTTCCGCTCCGGCGACCTGTCCGCCGCCACCGGAGGCGCGCTGACCGACGCGGTGCCGGTGCTCCACGACGTGTGCAACGAGGAGTGCGACGCCGACATGCTCCGGGTGACGGTGTCGGTGGGCAACCAGGGCCTCGTCGACATGCCGGCCGGGGTGCCCATCTCCCTGTGGTCGAAGAAGGCGTGGCTGGCCACGGAGTACACCACCGAGGACATCGCCCCGGGGGAGACGAGCGAGGGCATGGTGTTCAAGCTCGACCCGGACGACGTGGGCAGCAGCATCATCGTGCGGGCCGACGACGACAACGGCACCACGGTGGTGTCGGAGTGCGACGAGGACAACAACGAGATCGAGATCGAGAAGGGCCTCTGCGAGTAATTCCGGGCCGGGGCTAGTACTTGTAGAAGCCCTCGCCGCTCTTCTGGCCGAGCTTGCCCTCGGCCACCATCTTCCGCATCAGCGCGGGCGGCTCGAAGGCCGGGTTGCCCAGCTCTCGCGCCAGGTACTCGCCGATGGCCATGCGCACGTCGAGCCCCACCATGTCGGTGAGCTTGAGCGGCCCCACCGGGTGGCGGTAGCCGAGCACCATCGCCTTGTCGATGTCGTCTGCGCTCGCGACGCCCTGCTCCACCATGCGGATGGCCTCCATGCCGAGGCAAACACCGAGCCGAGAGGTGGCGAACCCGGGGAAGTCCTGCACGGTGATGCACTCCTTGCCGATCGCCACACCCCAGGCGCGCACGCGATCGAGCGTCGTGGCGCCGGTGGCGCCGTGTACGACGATCTCCAGCAGCGTCATGATGTGGACGGGGTTGAAGAAGTGGGTGCCGATCACCCGGCTGCCGTCGGCCACGGCCTGGGCGATGCGCGCCACCGACAACGACGAGGTGTTGGTGGCGAGCACGCAGTCTGCGCCCACGATGGGCTCGAGCTGGCGGAAGAGGTCTTGCTTCAGCTCGAGCCGCTCGGGCACCGCCTCCACCACCACGTCGCAGCCGCCGAGATCGCCGAGCGCCGTGGTCACCGCGATGCGCGCGATGCTCGCGTCGCGCTGGGCCGGGCTCAGCTTGCCCTTCTCCACGCCCTTGTCGAGGTTGGCGGCGATCTTGCGCAGGCCAGCTTCCACGCGGGCGTTATCCACGTCGAAGAGCACCACGCTCTGGCCGGCCAGGGCGCAGGCGTGCGCGATGCCGTGGCCCATGGTGCCGGCGCCCACGACGCCGACGGTGCGGAAGGACATGCGGTCTCCGGGAAGCGGCCCCCGGCTAACCCAGCCGGCGCGTTGCGCAGCGGCGCCAGGAGACGGTAAACTGGCCCAACATGCGGAGCATACTGTCGCTCGCGACGCTGGGGCTGCTCGCCTGCCAGGGCGAAGCGCCAGGGGCGAGTGTGCGGCGACCGGACTACCACGGGGTCGTCCGGCCGCCTCCGGTCGACACCGGCACCGGCACCGGCGACAGCGCCGACACCGGCACCGACACCGGCGTGTTGCCGCCGCCGCCGTGGCTGCGTGTCGACGAGCTGCCCACCGAGATCTACGCCGACGGTCGCTCCTCGGGGCGCCTTCTCGTCTCGGCCTTCGACGGACTCGGCAACCCCCTCCCCGACGGCGCTCGCCTCCCGGCAAGCATCAGCCTCGGCCGGGTGACGCTCCACCCGGTGCAAGGCGGCGTGGCCGAGGGCCGGGTGACGGCGGGCACCTGGGCCGGGGAGGCCGAGCTCCAGTTCGGCGCCTTCGTCATCGAGGGGCCCAGCACCATCGCCTTCCGGCGCGCCCCTCCGGTGAGCGCCCAGCTCCACATCCACGGCTCGTTCTCCGAGGGCACCGCCTCGATGCAGAGCCACGCCACCCAGGCCGACGCCCTGGGCCTCGACGTGGTGTGGTGGACCGACCACGAGCTGTCCTACTACCCGAGGGCCTACCTCGAGCTTCCCGGCTTCGACTTCGAGAACGGGAGCCTCCAGCACGCGCTCGAGGCCAGCTGGCACACCGACGGCGAGGTGGTGGCCGAGTGGCGTGCCTACGTGGGGAGCTTCGACGAGGCCAGCGCCACCGCCACGGCGGCCGCGGCGCGGCACGGCGACTACGGCCTCCGCCTCAGCGGCGACCGGATCGCGAGGCTCGACGGCCTCCAGCAGGTGTTCGGGGTCAGCGTCGTCAGCCAGCCGCGGGTGCAGACGCACCAGCTCATGGCCGGCGTCCACCTCGGCTTCAGCTACCGCCCGGTGGCCACCAGCAGCGACTCCGCCCTCCTCGTGGAGATCCCCATCGGCCTCGACGCCGAGGAGACAAGCAGCGTGAATCACGGCTATCGCGTGGTTCTCTACCACCCCGCCGACACCAGCCTCGCAGAGGACGATGGCCGCACCGCCTGGGTTCCCCTCGCGGGCGACACCGGCCGGTGGAGCGAGGTGTCGGTCAACCTCTCCGACGTGGTGCAGGACGCCTTCCCGGAACTCGCGCTCGACGCGCACGTCGACCTCGCGCGCGCCGAGATCCGCACCTTGCACCGAGGCACCGTCACCTACGATCTCGACGACTTCGTGTTCTCCCAGGATGTCCGGGGGACCGACCTCCTCGCCGTCCAGCAGGCCTACCTCGACGGCCTCGGCACCACCGCGCGGCACCACGTGGGGCTCGAGTGGAGCTGGCTCCACGACGGGCACCTCACCGTGTTCGGGGAGAGCTGGAGCTTCATCCCCTTCTGGGACGGCGACGACCACGACCTGTACGAGGGTGTCGACCAGGCGCACGGCGAGGGCTCGATCGTGGCGCTGGCGCACATGTTCGGCTCGTCCGCTCGCGTGCTCGACGAGGCGGAACGCCGGTCGACGGTGATGCAGACGATGGCGGAGTTACTGACCGCCGAGGCCTACGGCTGCGACCTGCTGGAAGTGGGCTACCGCGAGCGGGGGGGCACGCTCGACGACCACCTCGCGGTGTGGGACACGCTCACCGAGCACGGTATCTACCTCACCGGCACCGGCGTGAGCGACAACCACCAGGACGCGGAGTGGTCGCTGTTCCCCAACAACCTCGTCACCTGGGTGTCCTCGCCGTCCGACTCCCGCGACGACCTCGTGTGGAACCTCCGCCGCGGCGTCGCCTGGTTTGGCGACCCGAACTACTTTCCCGGCGCCGAGGCGGAGATGACCCTGTCGGCCCCCGACCTGCGCGCCGACATGGGACAGGTGGTGGTGGGCGCGTCCGGTCCCACGCCCCTGACGTTTTCCTTCTCCCCTTCCAACGCCGCGTGGAGCGTTCGCCTCGTGCGCGACGGCGAGGTGTACGGCGAGTGGCCCGCCAGCCACGGCAGCACCTGGGAGATGGTGGTGATCGACGCCGGCGAGCCGGCCGCCTACCGGGTGGAGGTGCTCGACGACACCGGCACCCCCATCCTTCTCTCCAACTGGATCGCGTTCGCGGCCGACGACGGCGGCCAGTCGGTGCCCGGCTGGCGCGTGCCCGAGCCCTGAATCCTCACAGCCGGTAGTGCATCGTGTAGCGCGCGATGAGCGCGTCGCGATCGGCACGGACGGCGCGTACCTCGAGTCCGGTGTGGTCGCGCACCGCCGCCATCGCGCCCTCCTTCGCCGGGTCGTCGATCGCCACCACCAGCGAGTTGCCCTCCTTCCGGAGCGGGATCACGAGGTACTGGCGCACCATCCAGGTGGGCAGGAGGTTGAGGATCTCCTCCGCGATCCGGACGCGCAGCAGGTCGATGTCGGGCGGCGGCTCGTCGTACTCCTCGGGCGGCACCGGCTCGTCCTCGAACACCGAGCCCTTCTCGCCGGTGCTCGGCTTGTCGACCGCGGAGGGCGCCGGCTTGACGGCCA
>VGRQ01000005.1 GCA_016875315.1 Deltaproteobacteria bacterium
ACCCGGCGCGGAGGAGGGGGCCGGCTTCACCGGGATCTCCGATCGCACGGGTGCCTGGCCGAGCGGCCGGAGGGTGATCTTGTCTGCGCGCGGCACGCTCGACCGTACCGGCGCGCCGGCCGGCCGGAAGAAGGGCATGTCCTGGAGCTCCAGGATCAGGCGCATCGCCTCGGTGGGCGCCGCCTTGGCGCTGGCCGGCAGGTTCGGGTCGACCATCGCCGCTTCCAGCCACTGCCACATCGCCGACTGCGCGTGGTACACGTAGTCGATTCGCACCTTCGGCTCGTTCAAGGCGTACTTGATGCCACCCTGCACCTCGTCGCCACGCGAGAAGTAGTGGGTGTCGAGCGCGTCGTGCTGCGTCTGCAAGCCGAAGCGCACCGTCTCGCGGGTGGCCTTCTCGAAGTAGGCAGCCTCCTCGGGCTTCGCGCGCAGCGCCATGCCGTAGGCGGCCGCCGTGCCCTCGCCGTAGCAGAAGGCCTGCATCGCGGGTAGCTCGCCCTCGAACTTGTAGTAGCCGCCGAGGTAGTCGGGGAAGGGCGTGCGCTCGGTGGTGTACTCGTAGGACTCCACCATCCAGCGGGCCACCTCCAGGCCGAAGTCCACGATCTCCTTCTCTTGCGGCCGGGCACGGGTGTACGCGTTGGCCGCCATCACCGTCCAGGGGCCGAACTGCACGAGCTCCAGGCGAGTGTCATTATCGTAGATGTAGGCGGGCCAGGGCGCGCTGGGGTTCTTCTTTGCGGCCCGGTCGCGGAACCAGGGCTTGTAGTACTCGAAGAACTTGGGCAGGGGCTCGAGGTACTGCGGATCGTTGAAGTACTCGTAGAGGTACACCAGCGACAGGGCCGCCTCGCCGGGGACGATGTCGTTCACCGCGTCCTCGTAGGGGTGTCCCGGGGGCACGTGGTAGGGGCGGAACTTGCCCTCCTTCGTCTGCGAGAACATCACGTAGCGACCAAACTTGCGCATCAGCTCGTCGTGGCTGCGATCGCCGGTGCTGCGCGCCACGTCGATCATCCCGTAGAGGCCCACCACCACGCTGCCGAGCTTGGTGTTGTTGTCATACGTGAGGTAGGCCATGCCCTTGTCGAGGATCTCGTCTTTCAGCGGCGAGTCGTCGACCAGCTTGCGCTCCCAGTCCTCGAGGTTCGACTTGTCCCTCTCGACGAGCGACAACAACGTCCAGTCCTGCGCCCGGATGGCGCCCTCGAGGAACTCCGGCCGGGGATCGAGCTTCCACGCCTGCCACAGGTTCCACGTGGCCAGCTCGTGCCGCACGTGGTTGTACTCGTTGCTGTAGCGGTTTTCCTCGGGCCACATCTTGTAGGTGACCTGCCCGTTGGGCTGGAGGTTGCGCAGGTACCACTCGCCCGCGTAGACGATGGCGGCCTTGACGGTGTCGATGTTGACCGACTCCAGCGGCACGGGCGTGCTGCCCCGGTACTGGGGGACGAGCCCGCGACCGGGCACCTCGCGGTAGTCGATGGTGCGGATCAACTCCAGGGTGACGCCCTCGTCGCGCCAGGGGCGGAGGCTGTCCCAGCGGAAGTCCTTCGCCACGCCGCGCAGGAACTCGTCGGCCTTGGTGATGCCACGGCTCACGGCCACCGCGCCGGGCCACACGCCGGACTTCTTGTTGTCGCGGTCGAGCAGGATCGCGCCGTCGAGGCCCAGTTCCCACAGCCCCTCGAGGAACTCCTCGTCGCGCGGCACCACCACGGCGCGCTCCTTCACGCGACGGATCTCGATGACGAGCCCCGGCATCTGCTTGGCCAGCGCCGGGAAGCCCCAGATCTCCCGCTGGCGGCGGTGCATGGTCTCCAGGTCGTCGACCGTCTCGCGCAGCGCCACGTCGAGCGTGTCGCCCTCGGCCAGCGACATCGCGAGTTCCTGGCCGGCCGAGCGGACCGAGGTGACGAGGGTCCAGCTGCTGCGCTCGGGCTTTACCGGGGGGAAGGGCGCGGGCTTCTTGCCCTCGAGGCTCTCGCGGATCCAGCGGGCGGAGGCGTCGGCCACGCCGGGCTCGAATCGGAGGCCGGCATCGACGACGAGGTAGATGAACAGTCCCTTCTCCACCCGCGCCAGTTGGAACCGGTCGAGGAAGTCGTGGTGGTAGATCCGCGACAAGGCGTGCCGGTCGCGGTCGAACGAGGGCGCCAGCGGGCGGTGGACGACGAGCACCTTCGCGCCCGCCCCGCGGATCGCGTCGGCGAGCGTGCCTTCCTCGGTGCCCATGAGCACGTCGTCGGGCAGCTTGGCGAGGTCGACCGTCTCGAGGTCGGCGGGCAGCCCGCGCAGCTCGCCGTCGATGGCCACCTTGGTGCCCACCTTCTTGATGTACTCCACTGCCGCCGAGGAGATGTCGGTCCTGGGCGCCTCCTTCCACGCGGCGCGGGCGCGGTCGGCGTAGGTGGCGCCGTTGACCACCACCTCGCCGCCAGACACGGTGTTGCCGCCACCGGCGGGGGAACCCCCGGGGGCGCAGGCGAGGAGGGCGAGAGTGAGGACGAGCAGGCGCATGGGAGCGTCTCCGGGCGCGCCGGATAATCGGGCGAACCGATGCCGTCCTACATCACCCCCCAGGGCCACCAGAAGATCGTCGACGAGTACGACTTCCTCGTCACGCGCGAGCGCCCGCGCATCACCGCCGAGGTGGGCTGGGCGGCCTCGCTCGGCGACCGCAGCGAGAACAGCGAGTACATCTACGGCAAGCAGCGGCTGCGGGAGATCGACCGTCGCCTGCGCTTCCTGAAGTCGCGACTGGATGTCATCCAGGTGGTCGATCCCGCGTCGTTCTCGGGCCGCACGGTGATGTTCGGCGCCACCGTCGACATCGAGGACGAGGACGGCGCCCATCAAACCTGGACGATCCGCGGGGAAGACGAGGTCGACACCCACAACGGCGTGATCTCCTACGTGTCGCCCCTCGGGCGAGCGCTGCTCGGCAAGGCGGTCGACGACACCGTGGCCTTCGACACTCCCGGCGGGCGTCGCGAGGTGACGATCCTCGCCGTGCGCTTCCCGCCCCGGTGACCGCCGCCGACGGGCGCGCGGCCCTGCTCCTGGCAGTGGTCTTCTTCAACACGGTGGAGGCGCTCCCGCTGCCCCGCGGCGCCAAGCGGGAGAACTACGACAAGCCCTCCGCGCAGGACGAGATCGCGCGCTGGCAGCGGGGCCTCGCGGGCCTCGGCATTCACCGCTCCCAGGCCCAGCTCACCGAGGCGGCCTTCGCGCTGGCCGAGTTGGGCGCGCGCGCCCGTGCGTGGCTCACCGCCCCGGCGCGACCCCTGTTCGAGCTCACCCAGACCGGCCAGAACTGGGCCCTGTTCACCCATCCCGATCGCTGGCCGGCGCGCCTGGTGATCGAGGTGCAACAGGGCGACGAGTGGAGTCGCGTGTACGCCTCGCTCGACCCCGAGCACGAGTTCCGAGCCGACGCGCTGGTGTACCGCCGCGTGCGTGCGGTGTACGACGGCCAGAGCGAGAAGGCGGGTCGAACCTGGGATCGTTTCGCGTCCTGGGCGGCGGCCGAGGTGTTTGCCGCCTACCCGGAGGCACACACCGTGCGGGTGAAGTTCATCCGCCTGCACACCTACGAGCCCGGCGAGTCGGCGACCGTCCTGGAGGAGGTGGGCGACCGTTTCCCCGAGATCCGGCGGCGCCCGTGACCGCGACGTGGGCCCGGTGGCGCGCGCTCTGGGAGGGCGACGACGACCCGCTCCCGCTGGTGCTGGTGCGCGTGGTGCTGCCGCTGGTCTTCCTCTGGGACTTCTGGCAGGTACACCAGTTGCACCTCGTGATCCCGCTGTGGGGGCCGGGCGACGCGGGCGGCATGGGCGACCCCGAGCACCGCACCGCCGTCCCCCTGCTCTACCAGTGGTTCGCGCCCACCGTCGCGACCACCCGCGGGGCCTTCTGGGTGCTGTGCGCGTCGACCATGGCGGTGTCGCTGGGCCTGTGCTTGCCGCTGTCGAGCCTCGCGACGGTCCTGGTGTACGCCCAGTTCGCCCAGGTCTTGCCCGCCGCCGATCGCGGCATCGACACCTTCTTCCGCGACGTCCTGCTCATCCTCGCCTTCTCCGGCGCCTCGCGACGCTGGGGCATCGACGCTCTGCTGTTCGGTCGTCGCGAGCGCATCGCGGCCTGGCCGCGGCGCCTCTTGATCTTGCAGGTGGTGGGCCTCTATTTCATGGCGGGGGTGCAGAAGGCCGGCGTGGCCTGGTGGCCCTGGGGCGGCTTCTCGGCCCTCTTCATCGTGTTGCAGGACATGGCGGTGGCGCGGCACGCCTTCGATTGGCTGCAACGCTACTACCCGCTCACGCAGTTGCTCACCGGGGCGACGATGGCCTTCGAGCTGGGGGCCTGTCTCGTTCCATACGCCTACTGGTCGCGACACACCCGCGAGCGGCCGGGCTGGTTGCGGGCGCAGTTCAACCGGCTCGACATCGTCCCCGGGTGGCTGTTGCTGGGCGTGGGGATGCACCTCGGGATCGCGGCCACGATGCGCCTCGGGGTCTTCCCCTTCGCGATGTTGGCCACCTACCCGGCCTTCTTCCACGGCCAGGAGATCCGCCGGGTCCTCGGTCGATTGACCGTCGCCGACGCGCGGCCCTGGTGGTAAGAATGCCCCATGCTCGTGCTCCTGGTCGCCTGTACTGACGCCCCCGACTCCGCCGACTCCGCCGGCGCCGCCGACACCGGCGACAGCGCCGAGGTGACCGTCTGTGGCGACCTCGAGACCGACACCTGGTCGGCGGGGATCTCCCGTGCGGGTGCCACCTACGACTTCGTGCTCGTGGCCAGCGAGCCCGACCCGCCCGACAAGGGCGACAACGTGCTGACGGTGCGCGTGGAGCAGGGCGGCGCCGGGGTTGGCGACCTCACCGTCACCCTGGAGCCGGTGATGCCGGAGCACGGCCACGGGACGAACCCCGCCGTGGTCGCGACCGCCGGCAGCGGCGACGGCAGCTACGTGTCGGAGAGCTTCAACCTGTTCATGGGCGGGGTCTGGCAGTACACCGTGAACGCCGCTGGCAGCAGCGGCAGCGACTCGGTCGACTTCCTGTTCTGCATCGAGGGCTAGTGTTCCTCCTCGCATGCGCGCCCGACCCCGAACCGGAGCCGCCGCTCACCGAGGAACAAGCGCTCGACCCTGTCACCTGCGCGGGCTGCCACCCCGACCACTACGACCAGTGGCAGGGCTCGATGCATGCCTACTCTTCCTACGACCCGGTGTTCATCGCGCTCAACGCGGCGGGGCAGGAGGCCACCGGCGGTGCCCTCGGCACCTTCTGCGTGGACTGTCACGCGCCCACCGCCGCGCAGATGGAGCTCACCGCCGACGGCCTCGACATCGACTCGCTGCCTGCCTCGGTACGCGGCATCGGCTGTACCTACTGTCACACGGTCGACCGCGTGGGCGACATGTTCAACAACGGGCTGGGCCACGCGAGCGATCTCGTGCAACGCGGCAGCGTCTCCGACCCTGTCCCCACGGCGGCCCACGAGTCGGCCTACTCGCCCCTGCACGACCGCACCGAGCTCCAGAGCTCCGACCTGTGCGGGAGCTGTCACGACGTGGTGGTGCCGTCGGGCATGCAACTGGAGCGCACCTGGGTGGAGTGGAACGCCACCCAGTACGCCACCGCCACCTCGGGGATCCAGCAGACGTGCGGCAACTGTCACATGGACGGCTACGACGGCCGCGCCGCGATCAGCGACGGCGCCCCCGAGCGACGGGTCCACGACCACAGCTTCCCCGCCGTCGACACCGCGCTCATCGAGTTCCCCGGGCGCGAGGCGCAGGCGGAGATGATCCAGGAGCGCCTCGACCCCACGGTGCTCGCCGACCTCCTGGTGTGCGCCAGCGAGAACGGCGTGGAGATGCGCCTGCGACTGGAGAACGTGGCCGCCGGCCACAGCTGGCCGAGCGGCGCGGCCCAGCATCGCCGGGGCTGGGTGGAGATCGCGGCCTACCAGGGCGACACGCTGCTCTTCGAGTCGGGAAACGTCCCCGAGGGCGAGGCGGTGCTCTCGGGCGACACCGACGAGCTCTGGTGGTTTGGAGACCGCATCTTCGACGCCGACGGCAACGAGACACACGCGGCCTGGGACGCGGTGAGCTACGAGTCGAACTTGCTCCTCGGCCTCGATGGACAGGACTACAACCACGTGACGCGCACCTGGTACCTGGGCGAGGCGGTCCCCACGCGCGCCGAGGCGATCGTGCACCTGCGCGCGCTCGACGTGGACTTCTTGCAGTGGCTGGTGGACCGCGGCCACCTCGACCCAGGCTATCTCACGGCGGTGCCCACCTGGGATCTGGCCGCCTCGGCGGTGACGTGGAGCGACATCATCGGGCGGTGCCCGGAGTGAGGGAGGGGGGCGGGCGCGCCGGGGAGGGACAGCATCAACGCGCGCAGGCCATGCCCACGGCCACGGCGGCGCCGCACGGCTCGCCCTGCTGCACCTGGGGCCCCCCCGTGCCGCGGACGCCATCCCCGGAACAGCGGCGGATTCTCACCGGCTCGGGCGCGAGCCCCCGGGAATCCGCCGCTCGCGAGCGTGTCGCGACACTGGTTATGCGCGTACCTTCCGAGATAACCAAGCTTCCTCCGTGTCTCGGCGCGTCGCCACGGCGGACCAGGCGCGAGAGAGGCGGCCAAGGCGGCGGATTCTCCCGGGCTCGGGCGCGAGCCCCAGCGAATCCGCCGCTCGCGGGCATGTCGCGACCGCCCCGGCCGCCACCCCCCGGGAATCCGCCGCTCGCGGGCATGTCGCGACCGCCCTGGCCGCCACCCCCAGCGAGTCCGCTGCTCGCGGCCATGTCCTCATCGCCCCGGCCGCCACCCCCCGCGATACACCCGCCCCCATGCTCCTCGCGCTCCTCGCTGACCTCGCCCACGCCGACGGGATCCTCGACGCCGGCGGCATCGGCGCGGCGGGGGCCACCAACCAGGACGGGGCCCTCGCCGGCGGCCTCGCGCTGAGCCACCTCGCGGGCGACTTCGACGCGTGGGTGCTGTTCGGCAGTCCCGACGCCAGCGAGAACGTGGTCCGGGCGTGGAACTTCAGCGTGGGCGGGTGGACGCCCACCTTCATCACCGAGCGCAAGCCGGTGTCGAAGGGCGACCAGAACCAGCAGTCCGAGCTGGGTGTCGCCACCGACCCCGGGGCGAAGAAGCGCAAGCTCCTGCTCGGCACGCCGCTCTTGCGGGTGGCGGGCAGCACCTGGACCGGCGAGCGTTTCCGCGCCGACATGGGCGGCGAGGGCATGATCAACCTCCTCGACCTCGCGGGCGTGGCCCCGGCGAGCGCCTACGCCGGCCTGACCTTCGGCGGCCGCACCGAGGTGGTGTACTCCAGCGTGAACCGCGACACCGCTGCCACGGGTGCGCTGGTGCTCGACGCGGGCGTGGCCCTGGGCGGCACCGTGGCCAACGCCGCCGTGGGGCGGCTCAAAGGGCGCGTGGAGGTCGATCCATTCCTCGGCGAAGTGGTGCTCAATAGCGGCGTGTTGCTCGCGGGAAGCCTCGCGCGTACCGACGTGCCGCTCGCCCTGCGTGTCGACCTGGAGGCCTGGACCCACCCGGCGCGCGACATGGCCACCGACTGGCGGGCGATGCTCTACGCGCTGGTGTCGTCCGACTAGGCACGGTTTTTCCTCGCCCGCCATCGGTCGACCTACCGACTCGCCGCCCCTTTTCTCGTCGCTAAGCAGGGGGCGTGACCCTGCTTCCGCTCCTTGCCCTCGGCTGTTCGACGGAGCCCGTCGAGAGTGCCGCGCCAGGCGCCGATTTTTCCCTTGTCGCCAGCGATGTCGGGGGCGGGGCCTTGCTCTCCGCGTGGAGCGAGGGCGAGGCGCTCTTGATGGTGGGCGGCCAGATCGGCGGCGGGGCCGGCATCCTCGCGCGCCTCGACGGCGGCGAGCTCTGCGTGGAGGCCGACTTCGCCGACAAGACCCCGTGGTGGATCCACGGCGAGGGCAACGACTGGGTGGCGGTGGGAGAGAGCGGGCTGGTGGTGTACAGTCACGACGGCGTGCGCACCCGGGAAGACGTGCCCACCGAGGCCACCCTCTACGGCGCGTGGATGGAGGGCGGCGACGTGATCGCGGTGGGCGGCCGCTCGGCGAGCGAGGGCAGCGTGGGCGAGGCGTGGCGGCGTCGCGACGGGGCCTGGAGCGCGCTGGCCAGCGACTTGCCGGGCGCCGTCTACAAGGCGTGGAACGGCTTCGTCGTGGGCGACAACGTGGCCTACACCTACGACGGCGAGAGCTTGTCGCCCGTCGACTTCGGCGGCGGCCACCTGTTGACGGTACGCGGTCGCGACACGAGCGACGTGTACGCGGTCGGCGGCCTCGGCCAACCGGAGCTCTGGCACTACGACGGCGCCGCGTGGACCGAGCTCGACGCCTCGGCGCTCGGCCAGCCGCTCAACGGCGTGTGGACGGCGCCCGGCGAGCCAGCCTGGGTGGCGGGGAACTTCGGCGTGGTGGGCGGGCTCGACGGCGACGAGTGGATCGTGCCGGGCACGCCGCTCACCGCCGATCACCTGCACGCGGCGTGGAAACACGGTGACAGCGTGTACTTCGTCGGGGGCAACCTCTTCGATGGCGGCGAGAAACACGGGACGATCGTGCGCTACGGGGAGGGCGACGAGCCCGTGGAGGACTGTGGCGCGGTGGCGTCGCTCCCCCTGGTGGCCCAGGCCCAGGCCGCCACGACGGCGTTCCCGGCGAGCCAGCTCACCGGTCCCACGGGCGCCACCGCGCTCCTGGGTAAACCCGCCGTTGTCAACTTCTGGGCGAGCTGGTGCGCGCCCTGCCTCGACGAGCTGCCGCTGCTCGACCAGCTCTCCGCGCGGCTCGCGGGCGTGGCTCCGGTGGTGGCGGTGTCGGTCGACACCGCGTGGGGCCCCGCCAGCGGCGTGGTGTCACGGCTCGGGTTGAAAATGCCACTCGCGCACGACCCGAAGGGGCTCTTGCCTCGGGCCCTCTCGGCGCCGAGCCTCCCCGCCACCTATGTCATCGACGCCCACGGCCAGGTGACCTCCACCCTCTTCCGCGCGATGAACGCCGCCGATGTCGAGAGCATCGAGGCCCAGGTGCGCGCCCTGGTGAGCCCGTGATCTTCCTGCTGGCCTGCGCGCCGCCCACGCCCCGCGAGGTGTTCGACGCCGAGGTACTCCCCGTGCTGGAGCGGAGCTGCGCCGCCTCCACCTGCCACGGCGTGGGGCCGGACGATCCCCCGCCGCCCGACCCCGCCAACACCTACTTCCAGACCGACGGCGACAGTCACATCACCGACCCGGACGCTGCCTACGCCAGGGCGCTGGCGGTGGCCAACACCGACGAGTCGCCCGCCTACTCCACGCTGCTGCGCAAGCCGCTCAGCGCCACCTTCGGCGGCCTGCCCCACTACGGCGGCGACAACTTCCACAGCCCCGACGACCCGGGCTACCAGTCGGTCCTCGCCTGGATCGAGATGGAGTCGGAGGGTGGCGAGGTGGCCGAGCCGCTGACCCCGCTCGAGACACTCTACGCCGACACCGTGCAGCCGATGCTCGCGGCGCGAGGCTGCATGCAGGGCAACTGCCACGGGGTGTCGGCGGCCATCCCCTTCCGCTTCGATCCCGGCGTGGATGGCACCTTCCCGCGGCAGGCCACGCACGACAACTACGCCGAGGCCCGCACGATGATCTCGATGGACGGCGATGCGTCGATGTCGCGACTGTTGCGGAAGGGCGTGCCGATGCACCGGGGCGGCATCGTCCACAAGGGCGGCAACACCACCTTCTTCTTCATGGACGACGACCCCGCCATCGAGGCCATCGAGGCCTGGGCCTGCGCCGAGCGCGCCGCTCTCGGGGGCGCCTGTGGCGACGCCGTGGAGGGCTACTTCGTGGTGGTGGGCGAGGTGGCCCCGGCCGATCCCTTCGTGCTCGACCCGGTCGACAGCGCCCGCATCGCGTGGTTCAGCGAGGCCGAGGGGCTGGTGGCGCTCGATCTCGGCGGCGAAGACACGCGCGATCCCGCCGTGGACCCCACCGGACGCTACCTCGCCTTCGCGCGGCGCGAGGCAGGTGAGAGCCACCACCACGTGTGGATGCTCGACCGCGACACCGGCGCGCTCACCCAGATCACCAGCGGCCCGGGGACGGATCGCGACCCGAGCTTCGGCCCCGACGGCGAGGTGTGGTTCGTGTCCGACCGCGAGGGCAAGCTGGCCGACGACGGCGAGCGGCTCGACACCGAGATCTACAGCGTCGACCCGGGCACGTTGGAAGTCACCCGCTGGACGTGGACACCCCACATCGAGCGCAAGACCACCTTCGCGGTGCACGGCGAGGAGCACGGGGGCGAGGTGCTGTTCACCGCCCTGCGCGATGCCATCCCCGGCGAGAGCTTCGCCCACCCCTTCCGTTTCCCGCCCGACCTGTCCACCGAGTACCACCAGCACTTCGGCATCTCCCCGGTCGAGACGCTCACCTACGACATGGTGGAGCTACCGGACGGTCGTTTCCTCGCGGTGATCGGCGACCTCGGCAACGCCTGGGAGGCCGGGCGCCTCGCCGTGGTGGATCGTAACTTCGGGCCGGAGATCCCGAGTGGCAGCGAGGCGGCGCTCCCCTTCTACGCCGACCCCGTCAGCCGACTCGACCCGGACGCGGCGGAGATGGGCACCACCGCGCGCTTCTACCGCGACCCGGCGGCGCTTCCCGACGGGCGCTTCGTGGCGGCCGTGGCCGAGGGCCCCTTCGACCTCGGCGATGGCGCGGCGTTGCCGCGCTACCGAGTGGTGCGATTCACCGTCACCGAGTCGAGCGATGGCAGTGGTCCGGTCATCAGCAGCGCCGAGACGCTGGTCGAGTCCGATGTCTCCGTCTACGATCCGGTCCCCGTCTACCTGCGCCAGCCGGCGCCGCTCAAGGAACGCAAGTGGGACCCCGAGGCCGACACCGGCACCTACGTCCACAACGGCCTGGCGCTCATCGACGCGGTGCTCACCGCCTTGCCCCCCACGGGACCGCGCCCGGTGCGCGACGACATCGTGGCGGTGCGGCTCGTCGAGGCCATCGCGCAGGCCCCGGGCGAGGTCACGCCGCTCCCCGAGTGGGGAGATCGCGCCAGCACCACCGGCCTCGGCGGCTACGCGGCGGCGCGCATCCTCGCCGAGTTCCCCCTGGCCGAGGACGGCACCCTCTACACCGAGGTGCCGGTGGGGGTGAGCTTCCGGGTGCAGGCCCTCGACGCGCAGGGCTTCGCCGTGGGCACCGACCACAACCGATGGTTCTACGTGGCCCCGGGCCAGACGCTGAAGCAGGGGCTCCGCAAGGGCGATGGCACCGCCTACGCCACCCTGTGCGCCGCCTGTCACGGGGCGCTCGATGGCGACCCCGACAACGTGTTCGTCGAGCCCGACGTCACCACCACCGCCTCGCTCACGCTGTCGCGCTACGAGGACCAGGATCCCCGGCGCCCGCTGGAGCCCACCGCCCTTGGCAACGACACCCGCCGCACCCTCGACTACGTCGACGACATCTCGCCGTTGCTGGAGAGTTGCCGGTCCTGTCACTCGGCCACCGACCCGGCCGGCGACTTGCGCCTCGACAGCACGCCCCTGGCGGAGTTCGACGAGGGCTACGTGGCGCTGTTCGAGAGGGGGCTCCTGGAGCCCGGCCGCGCCGGGTCGAGCACGCTGGTGACGAAGCTCGGCGGGCAGGCGCACGGCGAGTTGAGCCCTCACGACTTCGCCACCCTGTGTACGTGGATCGACCTGGGCGCCCCCTGGGAGGTGCCATGATTGCCCTCCTCGCGTGCGTGACCGGTCCCGGCGACAGCGAGCTTCCCGAGGCCGACACCGCCGAGTTCTACGCGGAGGTGGAGCCGGAGCTGGGCGCGAGCTGCGCCAACCCGAGCTGCCACGGCTCGGTGGACCGTCCCTACGAGGTGTACGCGGTCCACTTCCACCGTGCCGACCCGGATGACACCTACGTCGACGCCGCGCTCAGCGACGAGGAGCACCGCCTCAACTTCGACCGCTCGCGGGCCTTCCTCAGCGCGTCCGACCCGGCCCAGAGCCTGCTCCTGTTGAAGCCGCTCGATCCCGCCGAGGGAGGGCTCGTCCACGGCGAGGAGCTGGTCGTCTACCTCGACCGCTCCGACCCCGGCTGGATGGCGCTCGCCGACTGGGCAGGTGTGGAATGATCTGGCTGTTGCTCCTGGCCTGCGTACACGTGCCCACCTGGCAGCGCGCGCCGCTGTTGACCGAGCAGATGGCCTTCGATCCCGACCCGCTGGGCGCCACCTTCGACCTGCACGTGCACGACACGCGCGAGGGCATGAGCGGGGCCACGGCCTCGGCGGGGGTCCCGTGTGGTTGCAACTGATCGCGGCGGCGATCGCCGCTGACAGCGACACGCTGCACGCCGACGCCGCCGGGGCGCAGTTCAACGTGTACACCGACGAGGGCATCACCGCCTGGGCGCCGTCGGCGCGCGCGCGGGTGGGGGCCGGCAAGGTGACGGTGGGCGCCTTGTGGACCGCCGACTTCGTGTCGGGTGCCACCCCGGTGATCGCCACCGACGCGGTGACGAGCGCCACGCCCTTCTCGGAAACGCGCAACGGCGGCACCGTCGACGTCGAGTGGGCCCCCTCCAAGGCGTGGAGCTACACGGCCGCGCTCACGGGGAGCACCGAGAGCGACCACCAGGTGGTGCTCGGATCGGCGGGCGCGGCCACGGCGTTGAACGAAGACAGCACGCGGCTCAACGCCGGGGCGAGCGTGGGCTGGGTGCAAGACGGCACGCGCGCCGATCCCGACCTCGCCGGGACGTCGATCGACACCGCGCTCGACCTCGGCTACACCCAGATCCTCGGCCCCACCACCACCGCCGCGCTGCGGGTGACCGGCGGCTACGCCAGCTGCGACCCCGCCTTCGGTTGTTTCGCGAGCGCCTACCGCTACGTGCCCCAGGGCAGCGTGTTCCTTCCCGAGCGGCACCCCGGCACCCGCGCCAAGAGCGCCGCGTCGGGCTCGATCTCGCAGGCCCTCGGCAACGACTACGCGGTGCATGCTTACTATCGCTACTACGCCGACACCTGGCAGGTGTCCGGTCACACCGGCACGCTCGCGCTGGCCGGCGCCTTCTTCGAGGGCCGCGGGCACTTGCGGGTCGAGGGCCGCGGCGTGGTGCAGAGCCCGGCGAGCTTCTGGGCCGACGGCTACGCCGGCCCCAGCGAGTACCGGACGGCCGACCGCGAGCTGTCGGGTTTCACCGAGTGGAAGGCCGGGCTCCGGGCGCGGTGGAACTTCTTCGGGCTGTTCAAGACCCAGAAGGTGGCGCTCGACGCCCACCTGGCGAGGCTGTGGTTCGAATACCCGAACTACGCCGCCCTGCCCGAGCGCAACGGCTGGATCGTGGGTGGAGGCTTCGATGCTGTCTGGTAGCTTCATCTGGCTCCTGGCGTGTACCGGCGCCGAGGACACCGGCACGGGCAAGGCCGAGACCACCACCTTCGCCTGCGAGCTGGGGGTGCCCACCGAGGCCGGCTGGCAGCCGCTCGCGAGCACGCTGGAAATGGAGATGGGGTTCCAGGGCTTCGTGCTGGCGCAGCTCCAACTCAAGGTCGCCGACGACGCCCCGAGCCCGCTCACCGCCACGATGGTGGTGGAGCCCGAGGGCACCGACGCCGTGTCCGGATCGCAGCCCCTGGTGTACGTCAACGGGGGCATCACCGACCCGATCCTCGTGTTCTTCACGAGCAACTACATCAGCTACTACCTCGACCGATCCGCGCGCGTGGCGGTGCGGGTGAGCGCGGAGAACGCGAGTTGTGCCGTGGAGGGCGCCGCCATCCTCGTGGACGAGGACCCCTGCATGCACACCGGCGACGAGCCCATCTGCCCGGATGACTCCGGGTACATTTCCGACAGCGGAGAGCCCTGATGCCCTGGCTGCTCCTCGCCTGCGCCGAGCAACCGTGGCGCACGCTCAGCCCCTATGAAAATCCGATGACCTCGGAAGATCCCCTGTGGTCGCCGCAGCCCCACAGGGACAAGCCCACCGAGGTGGCCACCGCCAACAACCACGCCTATGTCGCGCTCCAGGGCCAGGTGGACGAGCCGAGCTGCGAGGTGGCAGACGTCGACCTCGGCACCGGCGAGGTGGTGCGCTGGGAGGTGGGCCCGAGCCCCGCGGGCATCGACGTACACCCCGACGGCTGGTTTCTCGCCACCGGTCGCTACGGCAACTGGGTGACGCAGGTCGACCCGGACACCGGCGAGATCGACCGCCTGGAAACGGACTTCTACGCTGCCGAGATCGCCTTCTCGCCCGATGGCACCGAGGCCTGGGTGACCAATCGCTGGAAAGACCGGGTGGAGGTGTGGGACTTCGATGGCAAGGAGCGCGTGGCGGTGGGCTACCTCGACGCGGGCGTCAACCCCCGCGATGTCGACGTGTCCGACACCCGCGTGGCGGTGGCCAACGTCACCGGCCTCAGCGTCGATCTCTACGATCGCGTGGCCCGCGAGCACGTCGCCAGCATCGACCTCGACGCGCCCGCCAACGGACTCGCATTCGCCGGCGACTGGCTGGTGGTGGCCACCCTGTCGAGTTCGCGCCACAACCTGCCCCACGAGGGCCCCGACAGCAACGGCGACGGCGAGCCGGGCGACGGCACCCCGAATGTCAACTTCCAGGACCTCCAGTCGGAGATCGCGGTGATCGACGCGCGCACGGGCGAGATCGCGCACCGCTACACCTCCGACACCATGTGTTGCATGGATTTCCGCGACATCCACCCCGCAGACACCGCGCTCTACGGCGACGAGCTGCCGTCGCAAGACACGTGGATCGTGGGCGGCGCCCTGCCCGAGCAGGTGGTGGTCGACGGCGACACGGTGTGGGTGGACTACTCCTCCTCGAACCAGCTCCAGTCCTTCACCATCGACGCGGCCACCGGCGCGCTGAGCCCCGGGCCGGTGTCGCAGACCGGTCACGGCCCCCACGGTCTCGCGGTGACCGACAGCGGCGACGTGCTCGTGGTGGAGCGCCTCGCGGAGACCCTGGCCCGCTTCCGCGCCGGTAAACTGGTGGAACGCTACACCGTGGGCGACACGCGCGACGGCGCCTTCCCCGCCACCGACGCCGAGATCGGCGAGCTGTTCAACAACGTCACCGGGCCGTTCACCGTCGATGGCGACCAGTCCTGCGTGATGTGTCACCGCGAGGGCGGCAACCTCAACAAGGCCATCGGCATGCCGCTGGCGCGCCACGCGGGGGTGAACGCGCGCATGGTGGCGGCCTACCGCGGCGCCTACGACACTCGCCCCTGGTTCTTCGAGGGCGCGATGGACGAGACCAACTTCCGCCCGGTGATCAACGAGTTCGCCCGCGTGGAGAACTTCTGCTGCGAGGACTACACGCTCTGGCCCGACGGCGCCCCCGCCGACTGCGCCACCAACCCGCCCGACGAGTGTTTCACCGAGACCGCCGCCGGCTCCACCGACGCCCTGTTGCCCTCGCGCGACACCGAGTTCCGCTCGCCCTGGCCCACCGAGTACGTCACGCGCGACGCCTTCTTCCTCGCCCGCGCGCTCGAGGTCATGGGTCGCGACACCACCTTCGGCGACGCGGTGTACCTCGAGGACCCGGTCACGCTGGAACGCGAACCGCTGCCGCTCACGCTGGAAGGCATCACCCGGTCGCTCGGCGTCTTCCTGCTGCGCAACCCCGGCCTCTTGCCCAACCCCAACGACCCCGACACCACGGTGGTGGAGCGTGGCGAGGCCATCTTCAACGACAAGGCCACGGCCTGCGCGACCTGTCACCCGGCGCCGGCCTTCACCGTGTCGACGATGTACAACCCCGACGGCCTCGCCATGGTCATGCCGCCGGTGGTGTCGCCCATGCGCGACGAGGCGGGCACCAACCTCGATCTCTTGTCCGACGGATTCATGGCCACCTTCCCCACCGCCGAGCAAGACACCTGCACGGAGATGTGTGGCGAGGATGCCTGTACCGACGACCCCTTCGCCTGCGACGACCTCATGAACGTGCGCTTCAACCCCCCGCAACTGCGCGGCGCCTGGGACCGCGCCCCGCGCATGCTGCACGACGGTCGCGCCCAGGGGCTCCGGGAGGTGCTCTGCACCCCGGGCCACCCCGCCCTGCGCGACGGCGAGAAGGGATTCAACGAGCGCGACGGGATCCCCGACACCCACGGCGGCACCAGCCACCTGGGCCCCGACGACATCGACGCGCTGATAGCCTTCATCGAGAGTCGATGACCCTCCTGCTCGTCGCCCTCGCGCTGCCCGCCAACCGGAGCTTCAGCAGCGAGGCGATGAGCACGCGCGTGGAGGTGACCCTCCCCGACGACGCCGAGGCCGCCGTACACGCGGCCGGGGTCTTCGCCATCTTCCGGGCGGTGGAGGAGGAGGCCAACGAGTGGCGCGAGGGCTCGCCGCTGGCGAGGGTCAACGCCGCCGCCGGGGGCGAGCCGGTGGCGGTGCCCGCGCCCACCCACGCGCTGGTGAAGCGGGGCATCGAGATCAGCCAGCTCACCGGCGGCAAGTTCGACCTCACCTGGGCCGCCCTGTGGGACCTCTGGGACTTCCGCGCGCGGCGGGTGCCCACCGCCGCCGAGGTGTCGTCGCGACTGCCGTTGATCGACTACGCCCGCGTGGAGCTGGGCAGCGACACGGTGCGCTTGCCCGAGGCCGGGATGAAGATCGGGCTCGGCGGCATCGCCAAGGGCTGGGCGCTCGACCGGGCGCGGCAGTACCTCGACGAGCACGGCCGTCGCGACTTCCTCGTGAGCGCCGGGGGACAGGTGTACGCCGCCGGGCACAACGCCGAGGGCCAGCCCTGGCGCGTGGGCGTGCGCGACCCCGACGGCGAGGCCAGCAGCGCCCTGGCCCTGCTCGGCGTGAGCGACGCCAGCGTGTCGACCAGCGGCGACTACGAGCGCTACTTCGAGCGCGACGGCGTGCGCTACCACCACATCATCGACCCCGGCACCGGCTGGCCGGCCCGTGGGCTGCGGGCCGTCACCGTGGTGAGCGCCGACGCCACTCTGGCCGACGCGGCCAGCACCGCGATCATGGTGGCCGGTCCGGCGGGCGCCGCCGCCATGGTCAAGGCGCTGGGCGTGGAGGCCCTGTGGATCGCCAGCGACGGCATGGTGTACGCCACCGGTGGCATGCCCATCACGTGGCGGCGCTGAATAGGGGCTCCGCATGGCCACCCCGACCTACTGGGACTACCTCCGCCTCCCCGACCTCCTCGAGCTGCAAGGGGGCCTCGACGGCCAGCCGAGCCCCGACGAGCTGCACTTCATCGTCGTACACCAGAGCTTCGAGCTGTGGTTCAAGCTGGTGCTCTCGCAGCTGCGCCTCGCGCGCGACCACCTCGCCGCGCCGAAGTTGCCGGAAGAACGCGTGCCGTTCGTGGTACACCACCTCGGGCGGGTGAACGCGATCCTGCGGCTGTGCGTGGAGCAGTTCGCGGTGATGGAGACCTTGCCCCCGCAGGACTTCCTCGACTTCCGCGACAAGCTCGTCCCCTCCTCGGGCTTCCAGAGCTTCCAGATGCGGGAGCTGGAGCTGGTGCTCGGCCTCCGGCAGGATCAACGCATCAAGTACGCGGGCACCGACCCCCTGGCCCACATCAAGGCGCAGTCGCACTCCCCGGCGAGCGCGCGGGTCGTGGGCAAGCTGGAGGCGGCGATGGTGGAGACCACGCTCCACACCGCCGTGATGGCCTGGCTGCGCCGCACGCCGATCATGGGATCGACCCCCGGCGACGCCGGCGACGACACCGTGGTGGATGCCTTCCTCGCCGAGTACCTCGCCAAGACCGAGGCGCACCAGCGCGAGGGCATCGAGACCCTGGTGCGGGCGCTCTCGGAGAACGATCGCCCGGCGATCACCGCCCGGGTGGAGGCTGGCCTCGCCGCCACCCGCGCGTTTCTCACCCCCGACGATCGCGAGGCGCGGCGTGCCCGGGCGGGGCTGTTGTTCATCGAGAGTTATCGCGAGTTGCCGCTGCTCGCGTGGCCCCGGCTGCTGCTCGACACGGTGTGCGAACTCGAGGAACAACTGCTGTTGTTCCGCAACCGGCACGCCCGGATGGTGGAGCGCACCATCGGTCGCCGCGTGGGCACCGGCGGCAGTTCCGGCGTGGACTACCTCGACCAGACGGCGGCCTACCGCGTGTTTCCCGAGCTCTGGGCGGTGCGCAGCTGCCTCCTCCCCCGCGACCGCCTCCCGGGACTCCAGGGCGGCGAACGTTACGGCTTCGCGGCGGGGTAGACTGCCCGCGTGGATGCCGACCTCGTCTTGTCCTTGCTCCGCGCACTCAACGCCTCGGGCGTGCGCTACAAGGTGGTTGGCGGCGTGGCGCTCAACCTCCACGGCCTGCCGCGAGCCACGCGCGACCTCGACATCTTCGTCGCGCCCGACGCCGAGAACGTGTCCCGGCTGCGGCTGGCGCTCGACTCGGTCTTCCACGACCCGGAGATCGCCGGCATCACCGAGGACGACCTCGCGGGCGCCTACCCCGCGGTGCAATACGTGCCGCCCACCGGGTTCTTCCACGTCGATATCGTCGCCCGCCTCGGGGATGCCTGGAGCTACGACGACATCGAGGCGTCGCCCGTCGTCGTCGATGGTGTTTCCATTCCTGTCGCGACGCCAACGACGCTGGTCCGGATGAAGGCCGGCACGGTCAGGCCGCAGGATCACGCGGACGCCGCCCGCCTCCGCGCTCGTTTCGGGGTGAAGGACTAGGTGCCCGTGCGCCGCCTCCGCTCCCTCGACGAGGCCGAGGAGGCCGCCTGGGTCAACCCGGGCGACCCCCGGCTCTGGAGCACCATCCGCGAGGTGTGGCGGCTCGCCGACCGGCTGGCGCCGATCCGGTTCCCACCCGGCGTGTACCGGCACCGGAGCATCGAGGAGGCCAACGCGCAGGCGGAGGCCTGGGAGCGCGAGGCTTACACCCGGCTCGTGGCGTCGCGGGCGCAGTAGTCCCGGATCGCCAGCACGTCGCGGAGCAGGGCCTCGAGGTCGCCGAGGCGCAGCATGTTCGCGGCGTCGGAGGGGCTGTTGTCCGGGTCGTCGTGTACCTCGGCGAAGAGCGCGTCGATGCCCACGGCTGCCGCCGCGCGGGCGAGCGCGTGTACGTACTGCCGGTCGCCCACGGTCTTGTCGCCGCCGCCCCCGGGCGACTGCACCGAGTGCGTGGCGTCGAAGCACACCGGCACGCCGAGGGCCCGCATCCGGGGGAGCGAGCGGTAGTCCACCACGAGGTCGTGGTAGCCGAAGCTGGCCCCGCGCTCGGTGAGCATCACGCGGTCGCGACCTACCTTGTCGACCGCGCCGGCCATCTGGCCCGGGGCCATGAACTGTCCCTTCTTGACGTTGACCGGCTTGCCGGTGGCCGAGCAGGCCAGGAGCAGGTCGGTCTGGCGGCAGAGGAAGGCGGGCACCTGGAGCAGGTCGACCACCTGCGCGGCGGCGGCGGCCTGCTCGGGCAGGTGTACGTCGGTGGTGACGGGCACGCCCAGTCGCGACCTGATTTGTGCGAGTCGCGACAGCCCCTCGTCGATGCCCGCGCCGCGACCGGCCGAGGCCGAGCTGCGGTTGGCCTTGTCGAAGCTCGCCTTGAACACCCAGCGCACCCCGGCACGGGCACAGGCCTCGGCGATGCCGTCGGCCACGCGCTCGGTGACGCCCGGCCCCTCGATCACGCAGGGACCGAGGATGAAGAAGAAGTCACGACCGGCGACGATGTTGCCCACGGTGAAGCTCACGCGCCCATCCCCGCCCGCACGAGGTCGTGCAGGCGCACCAGCCCCACGTAGGTGCCCGCGTCGTCGACCACCGGCAGCACGCTGAGCTGCGAGGCGCGTCGCTCCATGCGATCGAGGGCCACGCTGGCGGGATCGTCGGCGTGGACCGTCACCGGGTGGCGGGTGCAGAACTCGCCCACCGGTCGCGACAGGGCAGAAGGGTCCTGGCCCACGGCCCGGCGGAGGTCGCCGTCGGTGAAGATGCCGCCCCCGTCCACCAGCACCGCGCCCTGCGCGAGGCGAGGGATGCAGTCCAGGAGTGGCGTGGCGGGGCCAACGAGGGGAGGCGGCAACATCAGGCTGCGCACCGGCCGGCGCGCCAGCGAGATGAGACCCCCCGGGTGGTGCAGCGCGTCGCCCTCGCGCAGCGCGAGCGCGAGGCTGTCGACCAGCGCGCAGGCCACGGCGAAGCTGGTGGCGGGCGCGTCGCCGCCGGCCTCCTCGTCTACCGAGCAATCAAGTGTCGCGACTGCTAACTCAGCTAGGGGCGAGGCCGCCGAGCACACCGACACCACCGGCACCGTCACGCTGCCAACGAGGCGGAGCACCTCCGCCGTGCGGCCGGAGTGGCTGGCCGCCACCAGGGCGTCGCCGGCGCCGATCGCGCCGAGGTCGCCGTGCAGCGCGTCGACGGGGTGGACGTAAACGGCGCGCCGACCGAAACTACACAGTGTCGCGGCGAGTTTCTGGGCCACGAGCGCGCTCTTGCCGAGCCCGGTGGTCCACACCGTGGCGGCGGGTGCCAGCGCCGCGATCGCCGCCGCCCAGCGCCCCTCGTTGCGCGCGTGGGCGCGGGCGAGGGCCTCGGCGGCGAGCAGGAGCGGACGTCCCGGGTCGTTCACCGCGCCGGGCTATCGCGAGCGCCGCTACTTGGCCGAGGCCGACTGTCGAGCGACGTAGGGGAAGTCCTGCTTGCGACCAGCCGGGTCGCGGTCGGCGCGCGGCTTCCGGGGGGGCAGGCGGAACATCACGGCGCAGGTGGTGACGAGCCAGCCGAGCCACACCGGCCCCGCGAGCAAGAGGAAGTCCGCTGCCACCGGCGTCCAGGCCTGGCCGACCACGCCCATGGTCATCACCCCGGCCACCAGCCCCCAGCCAGACAGCCACATCGGCAGGTGCGTGGCGCGGGCCATCCCCAGCGAGAGCAACACCATCGACACGCCCCAGAGCAGGTTGAACAGCGCGTCGGCGGTGAGCGCGATGGCGAGCAGTGTCTGCCCCAGCACGTCCTCGCCGTGGGGCAGGTGGGTGACGACCACGAACGGGAGCATCGAGCCCCCGGCGTTGACGATCGCCGCCATCATCGTGAGCGCGGCGCCCGGCCAGGCGTAGGGGCCGATGGCGCGGGCGAGGCCCGACACCCATGGCACCAACAGCGCCATCGACAGCGTGAACGACCACGCGCTCCACGCCGCCGCGCCGCTGTGCTGCTGGGCCGCGTAGAACCAGCGGTCGAGGGTTTCCGGGCGGTAGGCCCCCTCGATGTCGAGGCTCAGCGCCACGCCCAGGACGCTGAGCAGGGCAGAGAGCACACCGCAGCCGGCGGCGACACGATTGGGCTCAGCGTTCACCTGCACGGTCCTAGGGTACACCCGCCCATCGGTTCACTGGCCGCCGGATTGAGTCTCGCGCGCAACAATCTCGGCCAGGGCTTGCCTGAGCGCGGAGCCCACGTCGCTCCCTTCACCGGCCCGGGCCCCGTCGATCATCTCGATGGGCGCGATCTCCTTGAGGGTGCTGAGCGCGTAGAGCTCGTCGTAGCGGGCGGCGGGTAGCGGCGCCTCCCGCAGCTCGATGCCGGCCTCGCGCGCGGCGTCGATCGCGGCGGCGCGGGTGATTCCCGGCAGGATGCGGCCATCGAGCGGCGGCGTGATCGCGACGCCGTCGCGGACCGCGAGCAGGTTGCTCCGGCTGCACTCGGTCCAGTGGCCCCGGCCGTCGAGGAAGATGAGCTCGTCGGCACCGGCACGCGCCGCCGCCAGCTCCCAGCCAGCGCGGCTGGTGTGCTTCACCCAGCCGGGCAGCCAGGGCGGCGGCTCGAAGGGGGCGGTGGCCACGGCAATGGCCCGCCCCACGCGGCGGTGGTCGAGCGGTCGCGAGATCACCACGCGATGCCTCGGCGTGAGGAACAGGTTGACGGCTTGGTCATCCACGATGTCGAGCTGCACAATGTCGCGACGCAACTTGTCGAGCGGGCAGGGGACGTCCATGAACGCCGCGCTCCGGGCGAGGCGTTCGAGGTGGGCCTCGAGGCGGAAGAGTCGCGGCCCGTAGCTGCGCAGCGTCTCGAAGGCGGCCAGTCCCCGGGTGAACCCGGCGTCGTCCGCGGGCAGTTGGGCGTCGGCATGGCCGTCGACCAGCACCATGTCCCATTCCTACCCCACTGGGGCGCCCCGCGACTGGGGCACGCGTGCCCCGCTCGCGCGGCAATTGTGTCGCGGGAACCGTTGGCACGGCGATTGCGCTCCCCCCGGCGCTGCCCCGGGAGGCCCCATGCTGCTGCTCGCCCTCGCCTGCGCCACCGACGAGGCCCCGTTGCTCGTCGACACCGAGCCCTACCTCGACGGCGAGGTGCTGGTGAAGGTGAGGGGCGACGAGGTCGACGCGATGAAGCTCGAAGACGAGAACGAGCTCGCCGAGGTGGATTCCATCGCCGGCATCGAGGTGCGGCGGATGGGCTTCGAGCGCGAGCGCCGGGTTCGCGACGTGATCGAGAAGCTCGAGATGGACCACCGCGTGGAGTTCGTGGAGCCGAACCACCTGGTCCGGATCGCGGGCACCGACCCCTACCGCAGCTACCAGTGGAACCTCGACGCCATCGGCACCGACGAGGCCTGGGCCACCACCACCGGCGGGGGCGTGGTCGTGGCGGTGCTCGACACCGGCGTGCGCACGGGTGGTCCCGACGGCCTGGCCACGGTGCTCGCCGGTTACGACTTCTACAACAACGACAACAACCCCACCGACGGCAACGGCCACGGCACCTTCGTGGCCGGCACCATCGCGCAGAACACCGGCAACGGCGTGGGGGTGAGCGGCGTGGCGCCCGGCGCGAAGATCCTGCCGGTGAAGGTGCTCGGCGACGGCGGCACCGGCGACATCAACGCCATCGCCAACGGGCTGGTGTGGGCCACCGACCAGGGCGCGAAGGTGGCAAACCTGAGCCTCGGCTCGGCATACCCCTCGGCCACCCTGGAAAACGCGTGCCGCTACGCCTACGACCGTGGCGTGACCGTGGTGGCCGCCACCGGCAACGAGTACGCCAGCAGCGTGGGCTACCCGGCCCGCTACGACACGGTCATCGCCGTGGGCGCCACCGGGCAGGGCGGCGCCCGGGCCGGCTACAGCAACCGCGGCACCGGCATCGACCTCGTGGCACCCGGCGGCGACCTGGGCAAGGACGTCGATGGCGACGGCTACGCCGATGGCATTCTCCAGGAAACCATCGAGAACGGGCGCTGGACCTACACCTTCTGGGAGGGCACCTCGATGGCCACGCCGCACGTCGCGGCGGCGGCCGCCCTGCTCTACGCGTCGGGGGAGACCAGCCCCCAGGGCGTCTACCGGGTGCTCACCGACACCGCCCGCGATCTCGGCAGCGCCGGCTACGACACCAGCTACGGCTACGGCCAGGTAGACCTCGCGGCGGCGGTGGCCGGGGTCGACAGCGCCGCGCCGCCGCCCGAGGAGGAGACCACCCCCAGTGCCGGGCCCGACACGACGGCGCCCACGATCTCGGCGGTGAGCGGCTACACGCAGGGCAGCAAGTTCACGTTGCAGTGGACCACCGACGAGCCCGCCAGCTCCCACGTGAACTTCACCGGCTACGGCGAGTACGGCGATGCTTCGCTGACCACCGCCCACGCGCTGAGCTTCACCGGGAACGTCGGCTCCACCTACTACTTCACGCTGGTGTCGAAGGACGCCGCGGGGAACCGCGCCGAGACCAGCGAGTACTACATCAAGCTGTGATAGCCCAGCCGGCATGTTGATCCTCCTGCTCGCCTGTGCCAGCGACACCCCGGTGTGGGCGTTGCAGCAAGCCTCGGTGCTCCCCAGCGACAACGGCTTCACCGGTACCCAGGCCTGGGCCTTCTTCGCCGACGGCTGGACGCCCGAGGCCGGGGCCGACGGCTACCTCTGCACCCGGGCCCAGACCCTCACCGGGGCCACCACCACCGTGGCCGACTGCGCCGACTGCCGCGTGGCCTACACGCTGGAGGTGGAGGAGCTGGGCACCGACTGCGAGGGCGACATCGCCACCGCCGACGCCTACGCCGGCCCCGCCATCTACGCGATCGCCGAGGTGCCCGAGGCGCTCGCCGACGGCGATCCCCACCCCGGCGACAGCTTCGGCTGGTTCGTGGCCTGGGGCGAGGGAGAAGAGCTGTCCGCGCTGGGCTGGGCCTACCCGGAAGACCTCGACCTCACCGGCGAGGAGGGCCTCCCCGGCTGGTCGGCCGACCGGGTGTACACGCTCTACCCGGCGCTGGCCTGGGACATCCAGTAGGAGGGGGGCCTTCCCCGGTTCGCTGCCGGTGGGGGGAGAGCGCCCCGACGAGCGTGCTAACAGCACACTCGTCGCCTGCCGCCCGGAGCCCGCGGAGGGCGGCAGGTCGGGCGCGGTAGGGGGGCACCTGCAGGGGTGCCCCCCTCGACAAAGAATCGGGCGGAGCGACCCTGGAACCCTTTACGAGCTCCATCCGTGGGAGCTACGGCCACCGGAGGGGGCCGGGCCGCTCCGCCCGTTACTAGTGTGACCCCGGAATCGGCTGCTTACTCCGTCTCAGAAAGTCTCAAAAGCAGCAGGGGTTCGAGGGTGTAGCTCCCATCCGGCGGGGGCCCGTCGGCGGCCACGCCCCCGGCTCCCTGGGCGTAACCAAAGGGGAAAGGCTCGTTATCGTCGGCCACCAGCCACGCGCCCCACAGCTCGTCGGCCTGGTCTTCGAGGTCGACCGTGCCGAGCCGGGCCCGGACCTCGGGGTCGAGCACGCCGAGGCCCACGCCCAGGCGGGACGGCGTGCCACCCACCCCGCCGCAGCCGTTGTCGCTCGGGACGGTGAAGGTCCAGTAGGTGTAGATGCTCTCGCTGGCAGGGGCGGTGGCGGCGAGATCGATGGGCTCCATCACCTCGCAGTCACGTCGCTCCAGGTCGGTGCTGCCGATCACGAAGCGCGCGCTGAGCGTGGCCGCCGCGCTCGTCTCGACGGTGGCCGTGGCGGCGAGGCTGTACCACTCGGGGGTGAAGTCGCTGTCGGCGTCGGCGTCGGCGTCGGCGTCGGCGTCGGCGTCTTCGTTGGCGGCGGTGTCGCTCGCCCCGTCGCTGCTCTTGCTGGCCTCGAGGCCGAGGTCGGAGCAGGCGCAGGCGATGAGGATGGGGAATGTGCGCATGGTTTGCCCGTGAGCGTCGTCCGACGCCCCGACCCAGTGCCAGTGTAGCCACCCCGCGAGCCGCCTACCACCGCGACAACCGCGTCGTGGTTGGCCCTAGGCTCGCCGCGTGGCGAGGACCACGCCGCCCATGGTCAAGAGCCCCGCGTCGAGGGTGAAGGGGCACGGGGGGCGCGGGCTATCCTCCGGCGGTGCGCCGCGTTGCCCTCGGCCTGCTCGCCCTCGCGCTGGTGCTCGTGCCGGTGGAGGGGCTCGCGCGGCGCCACGAGGGGGGCACCGAGCTGCTCGGGAGCGAGCGCCGCTACCGCACCCGCCCCTACACCTATGGCAGCAACCAGGAGGGTTTCTTCGAGCGGGAGCTGCCCCGCGAGAAGGCCCCCGGCACCCGGCGCATCGCCGTGCTCGGCGACTCGATGACCTGGGGCACCACCACCCCGGAGGAGGCCTGGCCTCGCGCCGTGGAGCGGGCGCTCGGCGGGGAGGTGCTCAACTTCTCCACCTACGGCTACGACATCCGGCAGTCGCGAGCCACCTTGCCGGAGGCACTGGCCTACGACCCCGACCTCGTGCTGTTCGGCGCCTACTGGAACGACCACGTGCCCACCCGCGCGATCACCGTCGGCACCACGCCCCTGGTGGTGTGGCTCGAGGAGCGGGGGCCGCTCTGGCGCGCGTCGGCGGCGTGGCGGGCCCTCGATGGCTACCTCCACCGCCACCGGTGGACGTTTCAGCCCGAGCCTGGCTTCTTCGAGCGCGAGCTGCGGCGCCTCGCGGAGGAGGTGGGCGCGCGCCCGCTCGGGGTGGTGGTGCTCGCCCCGCACGCGCTGTCGCCCGGGGTAGAGGCCTGCGTGGCCTACGGCGTGGCGAGAGCACAGTGCGAGACAGCATCGCGACTCACGGCGGAGTTGCTCGCGACGTCGCGCGCGCTCGGCCTGCGCACGATCGACGCCACCGGCGCGCTCGCGGCGCCCTCCCCCCCGGCCAACGCCGCCGACTGGGAGCATCCCGGTCCCGAGGGGCAGCGCGCCATCGGCCGCCTCGTGGCGCAGGCGCTGTCGCCATGAGGCTCCATCGCTGCCGCGCCGACTGTGGTCGCGACACGCCTGAGCACGAGTATCGCGACGCCTCGTACGCGCGGCAGATCTCGCCCGACCAGGCGGAGCTCGACGCGGCGCTCGGTCCGCTGTTGTTCCCCTCTGCCCGCCTGCTCCACGTGGGCCTCGGCTGCTCGTCGATCGCCCGCGCCTACGCCGGCCGCGTGGCCGCCATCGATGGCATCACCGTGCTGCCCGAGGAGCTCCACGCCGCGCCTGCGTTGCCGAACTACCGCACCTGGCTCCTCAACAAGCACGCCCCCGGCCTGCGGGCGCTGCCCGGGCCTTACGACTTCATCATCGACAACAACCCCGGCACCTTCGCCTGCTGCCGCCGCCACTTCGAGGCGATGTTCGACACTTACGTGGCGTTGCTCGCCCCGGGCGGGCGCATCCTCACCCACGCGCGCGGCGCCGGCTGGAGCGGCGCGATCCGGCTGGGCTACCGTCACTGGGCGGCGCTGGGCCGGGCGCGAGGCCTCCAGGCGGTGCAGGTGTCGCCCTCGGTCTGGGCGCTCCTAGCGGCGGGGCCTGCTTCCCGATAGACGCCGTCCCTCCCCGGGAGCCCCCTTGTCGCGCCGTCCAACCCTGCGCACCGAGCTTCCCGGCCCGCTCGCCCGCGCTCTCATCGAGCGCAGCAACGCGGCCGTGTCGCCGAGCTACACCCGCGACCACCCGCTCGTGGCCGAGCGCGCCGAGGGCGTGTGGATCACCGATCCCGACGGCAACGAGTTCCTCGACATGTCGGCTGGCATCGCGGTCACCTCCACCGGCCACTGCCACCCCCGCGTGGTGGCCGCGATCCAGGAGCAGGCCGCGAAGCTCATCCACATGAGCGGCACCGACTTTTTCTACCCGGTGCAGGGGCGCCTGGCCGACCGGCTGGTGAAGATGCAGCCGGTGGTGGGCGACAAGTGCAGGGTGTACTTCGGCAACTCGGGCACGGAGGCCAACGAGGCGGCGATGAAACTCGCCCGCTTCTACACGGGACGGAAGAACTTCGTCGCCTTTCTCGACGCCTTCCACGGGCGCACGCTCGGGGCGCTCTCGCTCACCGCGAGCAAGGCCCGGCAGCGCGAGGGCTTCGGCCCCTTCTTGCCCGCTTTCCACGGGATCTACCCCGATCCCTACCGCATGGGCGCCAACGCCACGCAGATCGCGCTCGACCACCTCGACAACCTCTTCCGCACGGTCTGCCCCCCCGAGGAAGTGGCCGCGCTCTTCGTGGAGCCGGTGCAGGGCGAGGGCGGCTACATCATCCCGCCCAGCGACTGGCTGGCCGCCCTGCGCGCGCTCTGCGACAAGCACGGCATCCTGCTGGTTTTCGACGAGGTGCAGTGCGGCTTGGGTCGCACCGGCAAGATGTTCGCCTTCGAGCACTGGGGCGTGAAGCCCGACATCATCAGCCTTGCCAAGGGCATCGCCAGCGGCATGCCGCTCTCGGCCACGATCGCCAGCGAGCGCCTGATGCAGTGGAAGCCGGGCGCCCACGCGAGCACCTTCGGCGGCAACCCCATCGCCTGCGCCGCCGCGCACGCCACCCTCGACCTGCTCGAGGAGAGCCTGGTCGACAACAGCGCCCGCGTGGGCGAGCAGATGATGGGCATGCTGCGCGACGCGGTGGGCTCGCACCCCTACGTGGGCGACATCCGCGGCAAGGGCCTGATGATCGGCGTGGAGCTGGTGATGGACCGCGCGAGCAAGGAGCGCGCCTCCGACTTCCGCAACGCGCTGGTGATGGACTGTTTCTACCGCTCCGGCATGGTGGTCCTCGGCGCCGGCCGCAACGCCGTGCGATTCTGCCCGGGCCTCACCCTCTCGGTCGAGGAAGCCCAGACCGCCGTCGATCTCTTCGCCACTTCCCTCCACGCCCTCACCCAGGTGTAGCCATGCGAAAGTTCTCGGGAATCGACTTCTACAACCTCGACGCGCTCCTCTCCGACGAGGAGAAGGCCGTGCGCGAGGTGGTGCGCGGCTGGGTCGACGACAACGTGATCCCCATCATCGAGGGTAACTGTCGCAACGGCACCTTCCCCTTCCACCTCGTCAAGCCCATGGGCGAGATGGGGCTGCTCGGGGTGAACCTGCACGGCTACGGCTGTGCCGGGATGAGCAACGTGGCCTATGGCCTGGTGTGCCAGGAGCTCGAGCGCGGCGACAGCGGCATCCGCAGCTTCGCCAGCGTGCAGGGCTCGCTGGTGATGTTCCCCATCTGGAAACACGGCAGCGAGGAACAGAAGCAGAAGTACCTGCCCAAGATGGCGGCCGGCGAGTTGATCGGCTGCTTCGGCCTCACCGAGCCCGACTTCGGCAGCAACCCCGGCGGCATGGTCACCCGGGCCGTCGACGACGGCGACAGCTACGTGCTCAACGGCGCCAAGATGTGGATCACCAACGGCACCATCGCCGACCTCGCGGTGGTGTGGGCCAAGCTCGACGGCGTGATCCGCGGCTTCGTCGTGGAGAAGGGCGACCCGGGCTTCACCGCCCCCGAGATGCACGGCAAACACTCGCTCAAGGCGAGTGTCACCAGCGAGCTGGTGTTCCAGGACTGCCGCATCCCGAAAGACCGCATCCTGCCACACGTGCACGGGCTCAAGGGCCCCTTCAGTTGCCTCAACAATGCCCGCTACGGCATCGCCTGGGGCGCGCTCGGCGCGGCGATGGCGTGTTTCCACAGCGCCAGAGAATACAGCCTGAGCCGCATCCAGTTCGGCAAGCCCATCGCCAGCTACCAGCTGGTGCAGAACAAGCTGGCGTGGATGCTGCGCGAGATCACCAAGGGGCAGCTCCTCGCGCTCCAGCTCGGGCGCATGAAGGACAATGGGACGATGATCCCCGAGCAGGTGTCGCTCGCCAAGATGAACAATGTCGACATCGCGCTGGAGATCGCGCGCGTGGCGCGCGACATTCACGGTGCCAACGGCATCCTCGACGAGTACCCGGTGATGCGCCACATGGCCAACCTCGAGTCGGTGAAGACCTACGAGGGCACCCACGACATCCACAACCTCATCCTGGGGCGGTGGATCACGGGGATCCAGAGCTTCGAGTAGGCGGGTCGCCCCGCGCGGCGGCGGGCGAGTTCAGTCCGTCGCCGCGATCCAGGTGGTCATCAGCTCCGCCACGTCCGGATAGGCCTCGAACATTAGCGTGCCGTGGTCGCCACCCTCGCACTCGGCGTAGGTCCACCGGAGGTCGGGGTCGTGGTTGCGCTGGGCGCGATCCACCCAGGAGGCCTCCTCGGGCGGGTAGACGAACAGGAGCTCGTCGAGGTCGAGGTCGTCGAGGCTCGAGTTGGTGGTGGTGTAGGAGCCGGGCGACATCCACACCATCGCGCGCGGCGCGGGACGGCCGGGCGCGGCCGACACGGCGTAGTCCAGCGCGGTGGTCGTCCCGTTGCTGGCGCCGACCACCAGCACCTCGGGTAGCCCCTGCGACACGGTGAAGTCGACGGCGGCGTAGGCGTCGTTCACCCCCAGCGGCCCCTCGTAGGCGTCGACCGGCTCGCCCTCGCTGCCGCCGGCCCCCCGCCGGTCGAGCGCGAGCACCGCGAGGCCCTCGGCCCGGAGCGACTCGATCCAGTCTACCGGCCAGTCGCCGCGGTCGTTGCCGGGGGGAACCATGTGTAGGAGCAACACGGCGGTATCGGCGTACTCGTGGGGGTAGTAGTCGGCCTCCAGCACGATGCCGTCGTCGGTGTCGAGGTGGACCACCGAGGGGTCGGGCGGCACGTAGTCGCTGGGGATGCCGCCGCTGTCGCCGCTATCGGCGCGGAAGTCGGCGCAGTCTTCACCGGGGGAAGTACACGCGAGGAGCAGGAGCATGGGCTCAGCATAGCCTCCCCCGGCGGCAGCCAATCCGCGGAGCGTAGCTTCCGCGGGCGGCTGCCTTCCGGTATTGTCGCGGCGCCACCGCTGTTCACCTGGAGCGTCCGTGTCTCGACTCAAGATTGCAGGAAGAGTAGTTCTCGGGCTTTCAGCCGTCCTGGTCGTCGCTGGCGGGGGCGGCTACTTCTGGGCCCAGCGCACCGCCGAGGCCACGCTTGCCCGCGTGTTCGACACGCACCGCGTGGACTTTCCCATCCCCTTCCCGCTCGGCGAGGCCGAGATCGAGGCGCTGCGCGCCGAGCGGCTCGCGGCGATGCCTGCGCCCGACGCCGCGGTCACGGTCGATCCCGGCGCGCCGCCCGCCGACCCGCTGGCCGGGGTCGATCTCGACGCCATCGCCCTGGAGCGTGCCCAGGCCCGGGGCAAGCACCTCGTGGAGTCGCGCTACGCGTGCATCGAGTGTCACGGCGACGACTTCGGCGGCGGGACGATGCTCGACGACCCGGCCATCGGCACGCTGCTGGGCCCCAACCTCACCGGGGGCAAGGGCGGTCGTACGAGTGCGTTCACCGCGGCGGAGTGGGACCGCAAGGTCCGGCACGGCGTGTCGCCGGAGGGGCGGCCGGGGGCGATGCCCTCCGGTGACTTCGTGGGCATGACCGATCGCGAGCTCTCCGACGTGGTCAGCTACGTCCGCGCGCAGCCGCCCGTCGACCGGACGATGGCGCCGATCAAGCTCGGGCCGCTCGGGACGTTGCTGCTCGCGGTCGGCGAGATTCGCCTGTCCGCCGACGACGTGCCCGATCACCACGCCGCGCACGCGGTCGAGCCCCCCGATGGCAGCGACCCCCTCGCGCTCGGCAAGCACCTCGCCCAGGTGTGCACCGGTTGCCACAACCCGCGCCTCAGCGGGGGACCGATGGCGGGTGGCGACCCCTCCTGGGCCGAGCCGGCCAACTTGACCGCCGCTCCCGACGGGCTCGCCGGGTGGACGCGCGACGATTTCTTCCGCGCGCTCCGAGAGGCGAAGAGCAAGGATGGTCGCGCCCTGTCGGCGCCCATGGACGCGATGCCCAAGTACATGACCAAGGCCACCGACGCCGAGCTCGACGCGCTCTGGACCTATGTCTAGTCGCTGCCTCCCACGCCTCGGGGGGGGTAGTCCGGGCTCAGCGCCGCGTGACCGCCACGCCCCGCGCGTGCCTGCGCGCCCGTCCGCCCGGGCTGGCGAGGACCTCCCGTAGGACCAGGGCCTCCCGGACCTCCTGGGCGAAGGTCGATCGCTTCCGCTGGGGCCCCGCGTACGCGGCATCGGCCACCCGTGCCTCGTCCATGTCGCGACCCAGCACGGCGCGACGCAGGCCACGCGCGATCACCTCGGCGAGGTCGGGGTTGTGCGCGATCGCCTCGATTGCGGCGGCAAGCACGAGGCGACCGTCGTCATTGAAGGGCACGCCGTGGGCCAGGTCGTCGGCGCGGCGCAGCGCCCGGGCCCAGAGGCCGGGAGACATCTCCATGCCCGGCACGTCGCAGAGGCGCAGCCCGGCGAGCGCGGAGAACTGGGCGTCGTGCCACCTGCCGAGCGCTTCCTTGCCGGGTTCCAGCAGCGGCGCCGCGTCGATCCGGGCGTAGCCGCCACCCTCCACCGCCACGATCACCTTCTCCGGCGCTCCATGGGCCAGATCCCACCCGGCGACCAATGTTTTCGCCTCCTGATCGAAGCCCATGAGCCAGCACAGGTGGCCCGCCAGGTGCACGCGGATGTGCGCCGGGGGGTGCTCGTCGTAGTCGCCGGAGCGGGCCCCGGCCACGAGGACGCGCTGGGGGTTTTCTGGGTTGGCAAAGGAGTGCGCCAGGCCCCGCAGCGCCGCCGGGCCGAGGAGATGGATGGCGATGGCATCGGCCCACAGCTCGGGCAGCCATGCCGTGAACAACTGGTCCAGCGATCCCACCAGCCTGCCGTCGCGCACGCCGAAGAGTCCGGTGTGGGGCTGGAAGCCGAACAGCGCCGAGGCCTCGGTGTCCAGCCCGCGCACGTCGCGCCAGAGGAGGTGTCCCAGTTCATGGGGAATCGAGGCGCAGCGGTAGAGGTCGCGCTCGAAGTCGGCAGGCACGAACAGGACGGGGTGTCCCTCGGGCAGGAGCCCGAGCCAGATCGCCTCGCCTCCGGGGTCGGCCCGGACCGCCAGCGGGTGCTGCTCCGCCAGCCCCAGCTGGTGGGTGGCGGCGAAGTGCTGCACCGGACGCAACAGCGAGGCCGCGATGGCCTCGGCGTCGGCGAGCCTCAGCGCCTCCTCCCGGTCGTCGCGCAGCTGGCGCAGGGCGTCGATCACCGCGGCCTGCGCCACGGCGAGGCGGACCGCGTGGTGGGCCTCTCCCAGGGTCTCGTCGGTGGCGAGGAGGCGGTGGGCCGCCGCGGGGGGCGACGAGTCGAGCTCGCGGACCGCGTCGACGAGGCGTTGGAGGTGGCGCGACAACGAGGCGCGCACGTGATCACGGACCAGCGCCGCGAGCCGACCGCCGCCGCGCTGCTCGCCCAGTCGCCGCTCCAGCGCGTCGAGGCTGGCCAGGGTGGCCTCTCCCGCGCGGGCGGCCTCGCGGAGGCTCCGCCTGGCCTGCTGGAGCTCGGCCTCGACGCGGGCGATCACCGCCG
>VGRQ01000006.1 GCA_016875315.1 Deltaproteobacteria bacterium
TTCCAGCGACAGGGGGTGCCGCCGGCCCGCCTTCCCGAGCGCGCCATCCAGCCGCCGCTGCCGGCGGTTCGCGCGCCCAGTCGCAAGTTCGTCCCGCGCACGCCCCCGCCGCGACGCGGCGTCCCGGCCTGGGCCTGGGCGCTCACCGGTGTGGTGTTCCTGGTCGCGGGCCTCGTGGGCATCTGGTCGAGGATTCGCGAGGATATCGCCCCGCCCGAGCCGGCCGTCGTCGCTCCCCCGGCGCCCGTCGAGGCGGCGGTGGACATCGAGGCACCGAGGGTGGCCGGGGGCGAGGAGGAGCCGAAGGCCGAGTCCCCGCCCGAGGAGCCGCCCCCGGTGGCTTCGCCGCCTGTCGCGACGCCGCCCGTGGAGGCGCCGCCCGTCGCGACGCCGCCGGAGGCAGAGTCACCCCTGAAGCTCGTCGGCGTGCTGCGCGTCTTGAGCAACGTCCCCGGCAAGATCTACGTCGATGGCAAGTACAAGGCAGCCGTCGAGGAAGAGGTGGTGCTGGAGCTCCCCGCGGGCGCGCACGACGTGAAACTCGTTCCCCGGCGCGGCCGCTCGCAGACGCAGAAGGTGCGCGTCGACGCGGGCGAGGCCCGCGGCGTGGTGTTCCAGGTCAAGTGATCTTCGGCGGCCGGGCCCCGAAGATGGCGCTGCCCACGCGCACGATGGTGGCGCCGTGCCGCACCGCCACCGGCCAGTCGTGGCTCATGCCCATGGAAAGCTCGTGGAGGGGCAGGCCCGCGTCGCGACCGGCGGCGGCGATGGAGGCCAGCTCGGCGAAGTAGGGCGCGGCGGCCTGCGGGTCGTCGGACGGGGGCGGGATGCACATGAGGCCTCGCAGCGCCACGCCGGGAACGCCCACCACCCGCCGGGCGAAGTCGAGGGCCTCGCGCGCGGGCACCCCCGACTTCTGGGCCTCCCCGAAGTTGACCCCCACGAGGATGCCGGTGGGCGTGGCGCTGCGCTTGCCGATCTCCTCGGCGAGCTCGACGCTATCGACGTCGTGTACCAGGGCCGCGCGCCCCACCACGTACTTCACCTTGTTGCGCTGGAGGCTGCCGATGAAGTGCCAGCGAGCCCCCTCGACCTCGGCCGCCTTGTCGCGCAGTTCCTGGGCATAGTTCTCGCCGAAGTCGAGCTGCCCGGCGGCCATCGCCTCGCGGATGTCGGCGGCGGGACGGGTCTTGCTCACGGCCACGAGGGTGACCCCGGCGGGGAGGGCGGCGCGCACCTGCGCGAGCTTGTCGGCGATGGACATGGCGGCGGCGCCTATCGCGCGAGCATCGCCAGCGTCTCGCGCAGCGGCAGGCCAACCACGTTGGTGTAGCTGCCGTCGATCCAGTCCACCAGGGCGCCGCCGCCGCCCTGGATGGCGTAGGCGCCGGCGCGATCGAGCGGCTCACCCGTCGCGACGTAGCGCGCGATGTCGTCGTCCAGGAGCGCCCGGAAGCACACCCGGGTATGCACCACTACGCTGCGCTCCACGGGCGCCCGGAGCACCACGGCGGTGGTGACGGTGTGCTCGCGGCCGGAGAGCCGCCGGAGGGTGGCGATGGCGGCCTCGGCGACACCGGGCTTGTGCAGTACCTCGCCGTCGAGGTGTACCACCGTGTCGGCGGCAAGCACGCGCTCGGCGTCGACGGCGCGCGCCTTGCTCGCGGCCACGCGGAGCGCGTAGGCGACAGGCTCTTCGCCGGGGGTCTGCGCCTCGTCGACGTCGGCGGGCCGGACGGTGAAGAGCACGCCGGCCGCAGACAGGAGCTCGCGCCGGCGAGGAGACGCGGAGGCAAGGACGATCACCGCTTGTCCCGGGCCGCCCGCGTGGCGAGGCGGTGCGCGCGCCGGGCGTCGGCCTCGGCCATGCGCCGGTGCTCGTCGGGCGTACCCGGGACGAGCCTGGGCACCGCGGCGCGAGAACCGTCGGCCTCGAGCGCCACGAAGGTGAGGTAGGCGCTCGACGTGTGGGTTCGATCTCCGGTGAGGGGATCCTCGCCCTCCACGCGCACGCCCACCTCGAGGGATCGCGACCACGCCGCGTTGACCGTGGCGCGGAAGATGGCGATGTGGCCGCGCTGGATCGGGTGCAGGAAGTGCAGCTCGTCGATGCTGGCGGTGACCACCTGGCGGCGGCAGAAACGCTGGGCGGCGATGGCGGCGCAGACGTCGATCCACGCCGCCACTTGCCCGCCGAAGATGGTGCCGATCGCGTTGGTGTGCTCGGGCAAGACCAGCTGCGTCATCTCCACGCGCGTGTCTGCCGAGCCCACCTCGGCGCGACGAGCAGCCATCTAGGCGGCTAGTTGCCGACGAACCAGGCGCTGACCTCGAGACCGCCGCCGCCGACGAGCTTGATCTCGCTGTCGTCTTCCTTGCCGCCGAGGGTCTTGAGGTTGGTGACGCCGAGCTGGGGCACCACGTACACCCCGAAGCCCATCTTCTCCTTCATCTCCATCCCCATGCGGAACTGGCCCACGAGGTTGAAGCCGGAGCGCTGCATCTTCGCCTTCTCCATGGCGTCGCCCACGTCGCCGTTGATGGAGTAGTAGCGCAGGGCGAGGCCTGGGCTGAGGGTGCCCTCGACCTGCGGGGTGATGGTGCGCTTGGCGGCGACGATCGCGAAACCGGCGCCGAGGTTCAGCTCGTCGTCGCCGAGCGCGTCGATGATGTCGATCGCCTGCAGGTTGACGTGTACGCCCTTCTGGCGCCAGTCGAGCGACGGGGACCAGCCGGTGCCGTCGCTGAGGCCGGTCATGTGCGCGGTGGCACCGAAGCCGGCGAAGGCGCTGGTGGGAGCGGCGAGAACCATGAGCATGAGCAACTTTTTCATCGTCTTCCTCCGTGTCGAGGGCAGTCTCACACAGCCCACGTTGACCTGTCAAGGGGTCAATAAGATTCTACCGCCACGTCCATCCATTCCAGCCGAGCCTCCGTCCACGCGCGCACGCGATCGTACTCCTCCTCGGGCGAGCTCACGACGTAGAGGTAGCCGCCGAAGTCGACGGTGCTGATGTCCCAGCGGGTCCAGTTGCGGTCGATCGCCTCGCCAAGGTGCGCCCGGTAGGCGTCCTGGCGGGCGAGCACCGCCTCGGTGGCGAGCAGCCCCTCGCGCGCCTCGGCCCACTTCTGCGAGAAGCGCGCGTGGAAGGCGTCGTTGGCGCTGTCGGCCACGATCGACGGCCGGTAGGCGATCCACGAGTATGGGTTCTCGTTGTCGTTGTAGGAGGGCTGGCCCAGCGACAGGTCGAGGTCCCAGGGCACCATGTGGAGGTAGCCGTCGTCGTGGGTGTACACTCGGTGCGACAGGTAGTAACCGTCGTTGTTCTTGACGAGTTCCTCGATGAGCACGAAGAGCACGAAGCTGTCGAGGTCCATCTCGGCGAAGGGATCGCCGCCGCTGGTGATCTCGCGCTCCCACTCGCCAAGTCGCGTCGCGATGTTGTTCATGGCCTGGGGCGAGGGGTCGGTAGGGTAGTCCACCTCCCAGCTCCCGTACTGCACGCTCGACGCGATGCCCTCTTCGCTCGCTGCCACGATGAAGCGGCTGCCGGTCCCGTCGTCCTCCGCGATGTCGAGTCGCGACCGGTCGCGGTCGATGGTCTCGTTGAGCAGGTACACGCCCACGTAGTCGCCGTCGATCGTGAGTTCCACGTACACCGACTCGGGCGCCCAGTCGGCCTCGCCGCCCAGCTCGCGAAACAGGTCGAAGGCGAACTTGTTGCGGAAGAGCGCGCGGTCGATCCACATGCCGTTGAGCACCCAGTCGCCCTCGCTGCCCATGCCGAAGAGCTCGGCGCTGGTGGGCTGCCCGGCCTCGTCGACGAACTCCATTCCGTACTGGTGCTTGGGGAAGCCCTCGCTGGATCGCCCGCGCACGCGCACGTCGGCCTGCGACGAGACTTCGAGCGTGCCATCGGGCCACCAGGCCTCGAACAGGCAGCGGGTGTCGGTGGTGGAGAGCTGGCCGTCGCACGCGAGGGTGGCTGTTCCCGGGGCGCTCATCTCCGGCTCACCGGGCTCGTCGTCACCGCTGTCGCGACCGGTGTCGCCGGGGGCTTGTTCCACCTCGGTGTCGGCCACGGCGCTGTCGTCGCGCTCGGTGCGAATCGACGTCGGGGTGCAGGCGACGAGGAGCCACATCGAGGCTCAGTATCGCAGCGACCACATCACGGGGACCGGCCGGGGATGCAGCCAGGGCCGATCTCCTCGTATTGAGCGAGCACCTCGCCCGTCAGCCCCGACACCTCGCGGCCCTGCGACGCGGTCTCGCCCACGCCCTCGTCGCAAGTGGTCCACCAGTAGTTCTCGACGTCCCAGATCGCGTCCGCAGCACCCCTGAACTCAGCGCGGAGGCCGTGGAGGCCTGGGGCGAGTCCATCGACCTGAGCGATGCAGATGGCCGCCGCGGCAGTGATGATCTTGCTCGGATCGCAAGCGGTGTTCTCGCAGGCGGCGCCCTCCTGGAGGCATTCCGGGTCAGCACAGAATCCGCCTTCGGCTTCTGCGGCACCGCGCCCCTCCGCGACGATACAGCACTCGCGAGCGGCCTCGGCGTCCTCGCAGGAGAGCGCGCAGGTGTGGATCGCGGCGCCGGTGTCCTCGGCGGTCCGGGGGAGGCCGCATTGAGCCGGATCCTCACGGCACGCAGTCGCGCCGATGAGGAGCACTAGCCCGGGCCTGGGGCCCTTCAGCCGCTGTACAGCCACTCGGCCGCCGCCTCGTCGCCAGGGGCAAGCCCCGGATACTCCGTCGCATTCGGCTGCCCGTCGAACATTACCGACTCGGGATAGGAGGAATGCTCCAGTCCAATAGCATGCCCGACCTCGTGCACTTGAGTGTAGAGAAGGTCGTACTGTCCCGATCCGGGGACCGCGTCGGCCACCACTTCCGTTTCGACGACGACTCCGTAATCATCGAGGTAGTACTTATACAATACGAGATCGCTTTCGATGAGGACGCCGTCGCGAACCCACCGCGACGTCACCGCCATCCGACCGACGGACTCGTCGTCGTAGTCATCAGCCGCGAGGACAGCGTTGGTGGCGTCGCGCCAGGCACTTGGACTGGTGAAGGCCGGGTCATCGTCGGGTCGTTTTGTGTACCAGATCGGCGCTGAGAAGCTCGTGTTTGTGATCGCGAGCGTCGGTACGCCGGCCAGAGCGTCCCACTCCGCCAGAGCCGCCTCGTTGTCCGCGAGCGCCGCCGTAGCATTAACGCCAATCGGTTCGTTGTCATGGCGAAATCATATCGGATCAGGTCGCGCCCGGAAACATGATGAACTTCGCACAGCGGTCGCGACCTACTCCCGCCCGGGGGTGAGACGACGGGTCAGTATCGCAGCGATCGCGCGATCAGCGCGCAGTTCTCGGCCGGGGGCAGCTTCATGATCTCGTGGCTCGCGAGGCCGTCGAGCACGCCGACCACGTTGCGGACCAGGGCGCCGTGGGCCACGACCAGCGTGGGCGTGCCATCGTCCCAGCGACGCAGGGCCGCCAGGGCGCGGCCGACGAGCTCGCCGTGGGTCTCGGCGCCCATTGGCGCGGCGTCCCAGATACGCATTACTTGTCGCGACACCGGATCGGCGAGTATTTCGTCGCGACGGCGCCCCTGCACGCTACCGAGGTGACGCTCGCGGAGCGCGGGCTCCACGTGTACGGGGATGTCGCGACGGCGCGCGAGGAGGCGATGGGCGGTTTCGCGGGCGCGGGCAAGGTCGGACACGAGACAGCGCTGGATGGGCAGGGCGGCGATGGCCTCGGCGAGGGCATCGGCCTCGGCCTCGCCCTGGGCGGTCAGCGCCACGTCGATCCAGCCCGAGATCCAGCCCTCCGCGTTGGCGTGGGACTGGCCGTGGCGCACGAACCAGTGGGGAGTGTGAGGGCCTGGCAAGCGGTCTAGTTTCCCGGGGCGACGAGCAGGTCGAAGGCCCGGCGACTGCGCCAGCGGTAACACCGGAAGTCAGCGTCGAGGGTGAGGATGCGCCCCGTGTCGAGCAGGTCGGCCATCCGGACGAGGCAGGCGTCGGCAAGGTCCATCGGCTGGTCGGCGTAGCGGGACATCAGCGAGGCCACCGCCTCGGCCTCCTCGGCGAGTCGCAGGCCCAGGGAGAAGCTCCCCCGGGCCACGTTTGCGAGCACCGCCTCGCTGGCCCCCGGCACGGCGCGCAGCAGATAGCAAGCCTCGGCAATCACCGGCTCGCAGGTGACGAGTCGCGCCCCCAGGCCAGTGAGCGCACGAACGCAGTCGTGGTGCCGACGCTCCCGCCGGTCGAGCAAGGCCACGATCACGCCCGTGTCGAGCAAGACGCTGGGTGTCAACGCCCGAAGCCGCTGAGGTGCGCCTTGTTGGAGCCGAGATCGTCGAGCCCCGAGTCGAAGGCGCCGAGCCCGATGATCTCCGGCGTGACCGGCGGCGGCGTGGCGTTGGCCACCAGCCGCAGGCCTTCCCGCACGATCTCCGAGGCCGACCTCCCCGTCTGGCGGGTGAGCCGGTCGAGCAGCTCGTCGGTGTCGTCGTCGAGACGCACGTGCGCCACCCGGGCCATGCCTCAACTCCTATACAACGACGTCAATGTATCACATCACCGCGCGAATCCGCTGCTCGCCCACCAGCAGCGCTGCCACGTCGGGCTGCTCGCCCACCACCCGCGCCACGACCTCGGCCACCGCCTTCACGCGGTCGGTGGCCACCGCCTCGGCGCCGCGCTCGACGCCGTACTTGAGCGACGAGCCGCCCACCGGGCTGTTCACGGCGAGGTCGTGGAGGAGCGCCTGGTACCGGATGCGCTGGATGCCCAGGGCCACCGGGTCCCAGCGGCCCTCGCCCCGCCGCGCCGCGATGAGGCGCACGGTGGGGCCGAGGCGGCTGGCCGCGGCAACGGACTGGTAGAGCACGGCGGCGTCGCGGATCGACTCGCCCCGCTGCCGGGCCACGGCGCAGATCTCGCTGGCCGCCACGGCGTTGCTGGCGGCGCAGATGCGGTCGGCGAGGCCGTTGCCGATGCCGCTGGCGGACAGCGCGGCGGCGCTGGCCTTGGCGGCGGCGGTGTCGGCGGTGGGGCGAGTGGCCACGATGGCAGCCAGCGCCTCGGCGAAGCGGCCAGGATCTTCCGACTGCCAGCCGGGGTTGCCCGGGGAAAGCCAGTTGACCACGAGCTGCTGCACGTTCTCGGTGAACAGGGTCCACGCGTGGTAGGCGCCATCGGGACGAGCCTTCGCCGCCACCAGGTCGGCCTTGAGCTGCTCGCCCCCGGTGATGCGCATCGCCTCGGTCCACGCCGCCGCGATCTTGCCCGCGCTGGCGCCGGTGAGCTCGAGCATCATCGGGAAGTAGGCGGCGCCGGCGTCGGTCGCCACCTCGGTGAGCAGCACCGTCATCACGATGGCCTTGGCGAGCATGTGGCCAGGCAGGTCGCCGGCGAACTCGCGGCGCACGCGCTCGGGGAAGTAGTCGCGGAGCAGGCGATCCGCTGCTGGGATGGCCGACATCTCCTCGGCCATCAGCATCTTGAACACGTGCATCTTCACGTGGGCCTGGATCACCGCCAGCTCCGGGCGCACGATGCCCTGGCCGTTGGCGGCGCGGCGGCGGATGTCGTCGTCGCTCGGCAACACGAGGAAGCGCCGGGTGACGTTGCCACGCTGGCAGAGCCAGTCGATGGCGCGCCCGTAGGGGAAAGGATCGCGGGCCGAGCGCACCACGTCGAGCGAGATGAGGCGGCCGTTGGCGTTGTTGTCGGCCAGCACCATGTTCGCCACCTCGTCGGTCATCGAGGCGAGGATCTCGTTGCGTTGTTCCTCGCTGATGCGCCCGGCGGCCACCATCGGGTTGAGCAGGATCTTGAGGTTGACCTCGTGGTCGGAAGTGTCGACGCCGCCGGAGTTGTCGACGAAGTCGGTGTTGAGACGGCCGCCGCGCTGGGCGAACTCGATGCGCGCCGCCTGCGTGAAGCCGAGGTTGCCACCCTCGCCCACCACCTTGCACCGCAGCTCGGCCGCCGTCACCCGGAGGTCGTCGTTGGGCGGGTCGTTCGCGTCGGCGTTGGTCTCGAGGCTGGCCCGGACGTAGGTGCCGATGCCGCCGTTCCAGAAGAGATCCACCTGCATCTTGAGGATGAGGTTCATCACCGCCGTGGGCGAGAGCTCGTCGGCCTCGGTCTGCAGCATGGCCTTGACCTCCGCCGAGAGCGGGATGGTCTTGGCCTTGCGCGAGAACACGCCGCCGCCCTGGCTGATGAGCGAGGTGTCGTACTTGTCCCACCCGCCCACGCTGTCGAAGAGGCGCCGGCGCTCGGCGTAGGACTTCTCCGGGTCGGGGTTGGGGTCGAGGAAGATATGCACGTGGTTGAAGGCCGCGAGCAGCTTCATCTTCGGCGTTTCAATCACGCCGTTGCCAAACACGTCGCCGCCGCAGTCGCCGATGCCGAAGCAGGTGAACTCGTCGCGATCGGCGTCGATCCCCATCTCGCGGAACAGGCGCTTCACCAGCACCCACGCGCCGCGGGCGGTGATGCCCACCTTCTTGTGGTCGTAGCCCTGGCTGCCCCCGGAGGCGAAGGCATCGCCGAGCCAGAAGCCGTAGGCCTTCGACAGCCCGTTGGCGGTGTCGCTGAGGTGGGCGGTCCCCTTGTCGGCCGCGACCACCAGGTAGGGGTCGTCGCCATCGTGACGCACCACCCGCGGCGGCGGCACGATCTTGCCGGCCACGAGGTTGTCGGTGATGTCGAGCATGCCGCGGATGAGCACCTGGTAGAGGCGGTCGCCCACCCGCTTGCGCTCGCCGGCGTCTTCGATGGTGTACTTGACGTAGAAGCCGCCCTTGCTGCCCTCGGGGACGATGACGACGTTCTTCACCATCTGCGTGGTGACGAGGCCGAGGATCTCGGTGCGGAAGTCGGCGCGGTCGGAGTAGCGCAGGCCGCCTCGGGCGATGGGCCCGCCGCGGAGATGCACGCCCTCCATCTCGTAGTGATGGACGTAGATCTCGACCATCATCCTCGGCAGCGGGATGTGGCGGATCTTCGCGTGGCTCAGCTTGAAGCTGATGTAGTGGAAGGCGCGGTCGGCACGGTAGAAGTTGGTGCGGAGCGTGGCCTCGACGAGGTTGTAGAGGAAACGAAGGACGAAGTCCTCGTCGGCCGTGGGCACCTTGCGGAGGACATCCTCCACGCTGGCGGTCGCGACGCCGATGGCCGCCTCGCGGGCCTCGGCGAGCTCGGGGTCGAACTTCGCGTGGAAGAGCTTGACCAGCGCGTGGGTGACGGCGGGCTGCCCCGTCAGCACCTCGTGGATCTTCGGGTAGCTGTGCGCCAGCTTGATCTGCTTGGCGTAGCCCACGTAGGCGCGCACCAGGTCGACCTCCTCCCAGCGGAGGTTGGCGCGGAGGAGGAGCTTGTTGAACCCGTCGGAAGCCATCTTCCGCTGGAAGACGGCGTCGAGGGCGGCCACGAGGTTGTCGCCTCGCGCGAGGATCTCGTCGCGGGTGAGGCCGCTGACGCCCTTCACGCGGAAGATGTCGATCGTCTGCACGTCGCGACCGCGTGGCTGCACGCGGACGGCCCACTGCTCGGCGATCTCGAGGCCGAAGTTGTCGATGATCGGCATGAGCTCGGTGAGCGTCATGTCGGCGGGCTGGTACACGCGCAGGAGCACGTCGGCGCCGGCGTCCTGGAGCATGGTCTTCACCCGGCCGTCGGCGGCGGCGGCCTCGAGCAGCTCGATGTCGCTGACGAGCTGCTCGCCGTCGGTCTCGTCGGCGAAGTCGGCCGGGAAGGCGCTGCCGTAGCGGGCGATGAGCGCCTGGCCGTGGTCGCCGAAGTGGGACTCGATGGCCCCGGAGGCACGCTCCATCCACGGGGTGGTGATGGTGTTCACGAAGCGGTTGAAACTCTCCACCTGGTCGGCGGTGAGCGCGCGGGTGCCGGTCTGGTACACCTGCACCAGCACCGAGTCGAAGCGGCCGGCGAAGATGCCGGAGTCGGTGTACGTCGCGCCGGTGAGCTTGCCGAGCTGGGCGAGCGCCTTGTTGCGCACCGTGTCGGAGTAGCGGCGCTCGGGGATGGCGAGGAGCGCGAAGGTGGAGGCGCCGTCGTCACTCTGCGAGACGTGTACGCGGGCCACCTGTTCCTGGTCGGCGTCGAACACCTGCTCGAGCACCTCTCGGATCTGCTCGGTGGTCGCCGAGAACAACCACTCGGTGGGCATCGCGTCGAAGATGTTGGCGAGGCCACGGTAACGCCACGTGTGGGGGCGCTGGCGCGTGTCGGCGAGCACGGTTTCCAGGCGACGGCGCAGGATCGGCAGGTGCCGGCAGGGCTGGGTGAGCGCGCGGTGGGTGAACATGCCGCGCACGAGCACGGGCCCGGAGGCGAGGTCGACGCGGATGAGATCGACGCGACCGGCGCGGTGTACCGGCGACTCGGTGGGCGTCTTGCGGAGGCTGACGACGCCGCGCGACGGCATGTCGGGGGCCGCGGGCCAGAGCGCGCCCCCGGCGAGGCGGTCGGCGCCGAGGCGCTCGTCGCCCGCGGTGATCCCCATGAACACGTAGTTGTCGCCGAGCAGCCAGCGCAGGAACTCGGCGGCTTCCAGCCCCTCGTCGCCGCCCTGGTCGAGGGCGGCGTGAGCGGTCTTCTCCACCCGGGCCATCATCGACTCGTAGTCGGCGACCATGGCCTCGGAGATCGCTAGCCGGGCGATGAGGTCGGCCTCGACCGAGGCCGCTGCCGCCGCCTCGACGCCCTCCACCTCGAAGCGGATCACCGACTGGCTGGCCCCATCGGCGTCGCGGACGATGAGGTTGTAGCCGCCGATGCGCGTGGCGCCCGCCTCGCGCAGGCCGAGGCGCAGGGTGTCGACGATGAAGGGCTGGTCGGCCATCACCGAGCGCACCACGAGGCCGTCGCCGCCCGCCTCCACCGACACGCGCTTGTTGCCCGCGCGCGCGAAGCGCCACAGGCCCAGGCAATCGCTCGCGAGCTCCGAGGGCGTGTGCTCGAGCAGCACGAGGGTGCGCACCTGCGACACGGCCGCGCGCACGAAGGCGTTGTAGCCCTCGGCCTCGGCGGGGGTGAGGCTCGCGGCGAGCTCCTGGGTGGCGGCGTTCACGCGGGCCAGCGTGGCCTCGCGCTGCGGGTGATTCGGCATGAAGCGGCTCCGGTGGGGAACGTGGTGCGGCGGCCCCTTGTCGGCTGGCCGACCGTCCGCGCGCGGCGTAGCCTCGCGCGGGCCGGCATTCTATTTCGTGGAGGTGCGCATGTCCCGCTGGTGGTTGACCCTGGCGCTCGTGGGCTGCGGCCCTGGCGAGGAAGACACTGAGGATACCGGCGACGACGGGGGCGTGGAGTGCGGCGACCCGGTGGCCTACGACATCGAGATCACCGCGAAGGTGGTCGACGCGAGCGGCGCCGGGCTCGAGGGCGTCGAGGTGGCGCTGGACGACCGCGGCTGGAACTACGAGATCCTGGGCTCGGGGACGACCAACCGCGGGGGCATGGTCACCTTCACGGCGGCGGGCGTCACCGCGCTCGACGGCTGCTGGGCCACGGTGCTCAACTACTGGATCGTGGCGACAGACCCGGCCGACGAGAGCCGCACCGCCCAAGACGACATGAACACCGAGCTCTACAACGCCATCGACAACGGGTCGCTGGCCACCGACGTCAGCGACTTTCCGCTGGAGCTGTAGTAGGGCGGAGGGCGGACGGCGGCTGGAGGGGGACGCTCGCGCTCGCTGGGGGCAGGATGGCGATCTCGTCGCCGCGGATCTCGAGGGCGGCGTAGTGGTTGCCGTAGTGGGCGGAGATCCCGGTGTCGATGCCGTAGAGCCTGCCGCCGCAGCGCACCGCGACCTCTCCGGACTCCTGCGTGGTGTGCCCCACGACCAGGCGCTCGGCGCCGAGCACTTGGAGCGCGTGGTCGAGCTCCTTGCAGGCCACCGGCTCCTCCTCGAGCAGGTAGCCGCGGTACCACAGCGGGCCGTCGGGACCGAGCACGTCGGCGAGGCCGATGCGGGGCTCCCCGGGCCCCGGCGCGGGGGTGTCGATCGCCGCGCGCACCATCTGGTTCAGGCGCAACACCCCGGCGGCCGCCCAGCGCGGCGTCACGCCGCCGTGGCAGAAGGCCGTCCCGTCGATCATCGCGACGGCGTCGTTGCCGCGTAGCCACTTGCCGTCGTCACCCGCCGGCGAGAAGGCGGCGGCGCGGGCGGCCTCGCCGCCGTAGCCTAGGGTGTCCTCCGGGTTCACGTAGCGCAGGTCGCCCTGCATGTTCATCACCTCGTGATTCCCGAGCAGAGGCACCACCTGTCCCCCGGCGGCGGCGGCCTCGGCCTGCAAGCGGCGGAGGGCGGCGATGACGCCCCTGCTGTCGGGGCCACGGTCGGTGATGTCCCCCGTCTGCACGAGGGTGGCGGCGCCGCCGGTCCACGTGCCGTGGGGGTCGACGAGGCCGGCGAGCGAGAGCACGTGCAGGAGCGCCGCCGGGTCGCCATGCACGTCGCCCACCGCCACGATGCGAGGGGGCGGGGTGTCGACAGTGGCGCCGGCGCCCTCGCGGGTGAACTTCTCGGCGGTCGCCCGGTCGAGCGCGATCGGCTCGTCGGTCGCGCAGGCCAGCGACAGGGGCAGGGACAGCATGCCCGGCGGGTATCCGATACTGTCGCCGCCATGGAAGACCGTTCCCAGCTTCGCGCCCTCGTCGACCAGGCCCGCAGGGGGGGCGCCCGCGCCTGCGAGGTGCTGCGCTGCCAGTCCGAGGAGAGAGTGATGACCGCGTGGCGCGGCCGTCCCCAGCGCAGCGAGGTGACGACGTTCACGGTGCGGGCGTGGCTCGACGGCGGGCGGGGCGGCGTCGGGCGTGGACCGAGCGGCGACAGGGCCGTGGCCGACGCTCTCGCGGCCGCTGCCCAGGCCGAGTCCTCGGCGGTCGCGGGGCCTGCCGACCGCATGCCGGCCGTCACCGGCCCGCTGGGCATCGACGACCGCCGTCACGCCGGGATCGCCGAGCTGGATCGCAACGAGGTGCTGCAGACGGCGGAGCGGGCGCTGTCGCAGGGCGGCGTCGCCCTCCACCGCATCGAGTACCGGGAACGTCGCGAGGTGCGAGCGTATCTCTCCACGCGGGAGATCGAGCTGGAGGCGGGTTCGACGGCCTACGCGCTCGAGGCCGAGGCCTCGCTGGCGGGGCGCACGCTCCGTCACCGGATCGCGTCGCGACACTTCTCTGACGTCGCCTCCCTGCCCTTCGGGACCGACCTCCGCCGTCGTCTCGAGTCGCTGGTCCCGCCGGGCCCCGTCCCCTCCCGGCTGCTGCCCGTGGTACTCGACCCGCGCGCCATGGCCGCGCTGGTGAGGGGCATTGCCCCCGCCTTCGCCGCGACGGTCATCGACCGCAGCTTCCTCGGGGCGTTCCGGGGCAAGGCGCTGGCCTCGCCGGCCTTGCATCTCACCGACGACGCCGGCCTCGCCAGCGGGCTCCGCACGCGCACCTTCGACGACCGCGGCGTGCCGCCGATCGCCGTCGCGCTCTTGAAGGAAGGCGTGGTCAACAGCCTGTACCACGACCCCGAGTCGGCGCGCGCCCTCGGCCTCCGTCCCACCGGTCACTGCGGCCCTGACGGTCTCGCCCCGGCAAACCTCGTCGTGCGCCCGGGATCTCGCACCCGGAACGTGATCCTCACCGAGCTGAAAGACTACGTCGTCGTCGACGAGTTGCCGCCGGTTGACCTCGCGACCGGTCGCCTCGAGGGAGTCGTCGACGCTCTCCTCGTCGCCGGGGGACAGCGCGTGGCCGGCTTCCGCGCGCTCATCGCGACGGACATCCACACGCTGCTGCACCAGGTGTCGGAGCTGGCGGCCGACCAGGAGCGCAGCGAGGAGGTCGACGCGCCCACCACGGTGTTCGAGGGGCTAGCCCTCGAGGCCTGAAACGACAACGGCCCGGGATTGCTCCCGGGCCGCGTCGTGGCACCGAGGCGCGAGGCGGCTAGCCGCGCTCGACCTTCTCGACGGCGATCTCGATCTTCTCGATGGCCATCGCGGAGCTGTCCGAGTTCATGTCGGGCACGTTCCACTTGCAGGGCCAGCCTTCGTAGAAGTTGTAGCGGGCGACTTCGGTGGTGCCGTCCTGGTCGAGGACGATGACCGAGCCGGAACGGCGGTCGATCTTGCCGTCCTCGATGTTCTTGCGCCAGGTCCAGAGGTCGTCGGTGGCGGTGTAGCCGCGCTCCAGCACGATGTTGGCGTAGGTGGTGCGGCCGGGCTTCTTGCGGACCACGAGGTCGTTGCCCTGCTTGAACTCGACGATCTCGGTCTCGCTGTCCATGCCGGACACGGACTTGAAGCCGCCGACGATGATCTTGTTGTCGTTGACGATCCCCTGGATCTCCAGGAGGAAGTTGTAGGTACCAAACAGTTCTTCGGTAGGCACGGTAGCACTCCATTCGGACGGGACGTTGACTCGAACGCGACCGCAACGTGCGAGACGGGGATGTCGTCAGGCGTGGTCCCCGGGGGGAGCGGGCTCCTGCCGACGCGGGGATCATTCACCACCTGCCCGGGCGATGCAAGCGGTTTTCGGGGTTTTTTCTAGCCCTGCAGGCGAGCGATGGCCCAGTCGAGGAAGGTGAAGGGTTCCCGGGCCTCTTCCGGGGTGCAGCGCACCTCGATGGCGTCGGAGCCCTGGGCCCGGAAGCGCGCCGGCTCACGGGTGCAGAGGTCGACCAGCCGTTGGGGGTCGAGCGCGTGCCTCGGGCTGAGCACGACGACCGCGCGCACCCTCAACATCGAGCACTTGGTGACGCCGAGGTCGCGACACGTGATGCGCAGCTCGGTGACCCGTCGTAAGTTCTGCGCCTCCAGCGGCGGAGGCCCGTGGCGCCGCTCGAGATCGGCGAACACGCCCGCCACCCGGTTGGCGTTGGGCGCGAGCGAGAGCTTCTGGTAGGCGTCGAGGCGGTCGGCGGCGTCCGGTACCCAGTCCTCCGGCAGGAAGGCGGGGAGCGGCACCTCCACCTCGGTGTCGACCGGCGGCTGCGCCGCGTCGCCGCGCAGCCGGTGTACCGCCTCGTCGAGCAGCTGCACGTAGGCATCGAAGCCGATGGCGGCGATGTGGCCGTGTTGCTTCTCGCCGAGGATCTCGCCGCCGCCGCGCAGCTCGAGGTCGCGGCTGGCGAGACCGAAGCCCGAGCCGAGGGCGTTGGCGTCCATGAGCGCGTGGAGGCGCCCCAGCGCCTGCTTGCTCGCCACGCCGGTGCCGCCGACCAGCAGGATGCAGCGGGCACCCACGTCGGCGCGGCCCACCCGCCCGCGGAGCTGGTAGAGCTGCGCGACGCCGAAGCTCTCGGCCCGGTTGATCAGCATCAGGTTGGCATTCGGCAGGTCCACGCCGCTCTCGACGATCGCGGTACACAGGAGCACGTCGACTTCGCCCCCCGCGAAGCGCGCCATCGCCGACTCCAGTTTCTCGGCGCTCATCTGGCCGTGCGCAACCTCCACGCTGGCCTCGGGGACGATCTTCGCGAGCCATCGCCCCACGCCCGCGATGCTCTGCACCCGGTTGTGGACGAGGAAAGCCTGGCCACCGCGTGCTTTCTCGGCGAGGATCTCCTCGCGGATGCGGGTCGCGTCGAATCGCACCACCTCGGTGTGGATGGGCACGCGCCCCTCGGGAGGCGTGGTGATGAGCGACAGGCTGCGCAGGCCCCCGAGCGCCATGTGCAGCGTGCGCGGGATCGGGGTGGCCGAGAGGGCGAGGTAGTGGATGCCCGAGGCGAGCCGGCGGCTGTCTTCCTTCTGCTTCGTGCCGAAGCGGTGCTCCTCGTCGACCACGACCAGGCCCAGCCTCCGGAAGCGCACGCTGCGACCGAGTGCCGCGGTCGTGGCGACGAGAACGTCCACTTTTCCGGAAGATACATCGCTGACGATAGTCCGGATTCTTGAACTATCAACGAGCCGCGACAGTCCCTCGACCCTCGCGCCGAACGGCTCGAGGCGTGCCTTGAAACTTCGGAGGTGCTGCGCCGCGAGCACGGTGGTGGGCACCAGCACCAGCGCCTGGTAGCCCTCGAGGAGCACGCGGAAGGCGGCCCGCATCGCCACCTCGGTCTTGCCGAAGCCCACGTCACCCACCACGAGGCGATCCATGGGCGTGCCTGCGGCGAGGTCGCCGAGCACCGCCTCGATGGCCTCCTGCTGCTCGGGGGTTTCCACGTAGGGGAAGGCCTCCTCGAACCGCGCGAACAGCGCGTCCCGGCCGGTGAACGCCGGCGCCTGGGCCAGCTTGCGTCCCGCGTGGATGCGCAGGATCTCCGCCGCGAGCTTGATCACGGCGTCGCGCACCTTGGCCCGGCGCAGTTCCCACGTGCTCCCGCCCAGCTTGTCGAGCCGCGGCGCGGGCGCGTCGCCGGGCGAGCGGTAGGGGGCGAGCAGGTCGAGGCGGAAGACCGGGACGTACAGGCGGTCGCCGTCGCGGTACTCCACCACCACGAAGTCGCCGGCCGTCTCGCCAAGCGGCATGCGCGCGAGGCCGCGGTACAGGCCGATGCCGTGGCGCGCGTGGACCACCGGCTCGCCCCGGTTGACGGTGCCAAGGCCCCCCGCGGCCGCGCGGCGAAATCGCGTCGCGACCGAGACAGTCTCGGTGCGTAGCCGCTCGCCGAAGATCTCGTCGGCGGTGACGAAGGCGATGTCGGGCGCGGTGAAGCCCTCGGGCAGGTCGCCCACCACCAGCGCCACGGTCCGCGGCGCGGGCGCGTCGCCGGGAACGAGCCCGTGGGGTTCCAACAGCTGGCGGATGCGGTTGGCGCGCGTGGCGTCGTCAGCCACCAGCACCACGCTCGCACCGGTAGCGGCGCGCTTTCGCAGCGCGGTGACGACGGGCGCGAGGTCGCCCTGGCTGCCGACGCGCAGGTCGGCGTTCGAGCGGGTGTCGAAGCCGAGGCCGCCAGCCCGCAGCGCGAGGCCGTCGATCTTCACCGGCGCGTAGCGGTCGCCGAGACGAACCAGCGGCTTGTCTTCCTCGTGGAGGGCATCCAGTCGACGCTCCACGTCGTCCCAGGCGCGGGCGAGTGCCGCCTCGACCAGCGCGGGCTCGTGGACCAGCACCGGGAACGGCAACTCGGGGGGGCCACACTCGGCGAGGGCAGGCAGGTAGTCCTCGCAGCTCGCGAACCAGGTGCCCTCGCGCAGGTCGGCCAGCACCTGGCGGCGGTCGCGCCCGACCACCCCGCGCTCGTTGGCCACGGCGTGGACGTAGGCGGCGGCGCGCTCCGCCCTGGCCGAGTCGAGCGCGGCCTCGCGAGCGGGGAGCAACGTGGCTGGCCCGCGCACCGCCTCCACCTCGTCGTCGAGGAAGAGCACCCGGGTGCTGCGGTTGTCACCGATGCCCCAGGCCTCCACGCCACCGCCGCGCAGCGCCACCGTCCCGGGGCCGTCGACCTGGGGAGAAGCGAGGTAGCCTCGGGCCACCAGCCAGCGGACGAGAGCCTGGGGATCGAGGCGATCGCCGGCGCGGATGGTCCGGGCGTCGAGCGGCGGCACCCGCGCGAGCAGGGCGCGCGCCTCCGCCACCACCACGGCGCCACTGGAGGCACGCGCGACGATCCTCGCCGCGGCGAGCTCGGGGTCGCGCACGTTGCCGTCCCACGGCCGCCCGTTGTCGGCTGGGTAGGCCAGCACGCGGCGGCCGGGGGCGAAGAAACGCAATGCCCGGGTCCAGCGGTCGACCGCGGCGTGGTCGGTCACCGCCACCGTCACCGATCCCGCGGGGAATAGTCGCGACAGCGCGTAGGGCGCCGCCCCGCCGGCCAGCCCGTCGAGCGGGCCCTGCCAGCCGGGTTCGAGCGAGCAGAGGAAGGGCACGAGGGGGACGGTCTAGCCGACCGTCTCGTCGCTCCCCTTGATCGGCAGCGGCGCGTAGGCCCCGGCGGCGGGGTCGGCGGTGCCGGCTTGCTCCACCGGGGGTGGCTCGGCGGGCAGGTGCTTCTTGCGGAAGAGATCCAGGTAGATCTGCACCATGCACAGGTCGATGAGGATCAGCACCATGTGATCGACGATGCCGGAGAGGCTGGCGTAGAGCAGGTTGGTGGACTGCGCGAGGAACACGATCAGGAGCTGGTAGGGGATCCACCACACCAGGAACACGGCCATGGTGCGGAAGATGGTGCCCCGGCGACCCGAGGTGAGCCGCTGGGAGCGCGCCAGGGGGCTCTTTTCCTGCACGTCGAGGGTGGCGATGGCGTCGACGAAGGCGAACATGAGGCCGAACAGCACGCCGGGCACGATGACGATGTTGCCCGCGGCGATGATGGCGTAGGCCTTGAAGTGCGCGGCAAAGACGCGCTGGAAGCGGTTGAGGCCGAAGTTGATCGCCTCGTACAACGACGCCGTCTTGCCCTTCTCTCGTTGCACCCACAGGTAGATCTGCGCCGGGGCGGCCCAGGAACCCACGAAGCCCGACCACACCGTGAGGACCAGCACGCTGAAGAGCTGGGTGACGACGAGGAGCTGCTGCCCCTTCATGTCCACCGCGTCGGCGAAGGCGGTGGCGGCCAGCGTGGACACGGCGCTGCCGACGCCCCCGGTGACGACCGAGATGAAGAGCACGATGCCGAAGTTCTGGAAAAACACCTCGAAGGCGTTCTTCAGTACGGAGCGGACGCCGATCTGACTCATGGGCCCCGGGGCTAACTTGATAAGCCGCCGCCGTGCGGACCGATCCCATCGACCTTGACGACTCGGTACCGGCAGCCGCCGAGCAAGCGCCGCTGACGGCCCTCGACGAGGACACGATTCGGCTGGCGCTCGCCGGCGGGTCGGTGGTCGAGTGGTCGCGACTGAACTTCCGCTCGCACGACGAGGTGAACGCCTTCTTGAGGCTGTGGGGATGCGACCTCGTGGAGCAGGGCTGGGCGCGCGAGCGGCTGCGCTACGTGTACAACCAGGCCGTGGAGTACCTCGAGGAGCACCTCCAGCTCCACTTCGCCTCGGAGGTGCGCCGCCCGCGCGACGTGCGCGACGCCTTCCTCCGCGCGTCGATGCGCGACCGGTTCAGCCGCTACCGCATCCAGTACTGCGCGATCCTGAAGCTGGTCCACGTGATCAATCACCTCGAGATGCAGGAACTGCGCTACCAGGTGGCGGTGCGGGAGCACGACCTGATCGAGCTCGCCAACGCGAAGGTACTCGCGGCGGCGCGCCGCATGCAGGAGGAGGGCCAGCCGGTGCTCGCCTTCTACGGCAACCGCAAGACCCGTCCCAGCGTGATCACCAAGCTCCTGGCGAAGCGAGAGAGCACGGCCGCCACCGTCTTCGACAAGCTGCGCTTCCGCGTCGTCACCGAGACCCGTCGCGACCTCGTGTCGACCATCGGGTGGCTGTTTCGGAACCTCCTGCCCTTCCCCGCGGTGATCCCCGGCGAGAGCCACAACAACCTGCTCACCGAGGAAGAACTGGCGGCCATCCAGGGCCTCGTCGCGATCCCCGGCGTGGTGCCCGTGCCCGAGAATCCGCACACCAGCGGTTTCCGCGCCATCAACTTCGTCGCGGGGCTGCCCGTGCGCGTGTACGATCTCCCGGGGATCAACCCGCCGAAGAACCGCGCCCTGCTGGGCGAGGTGGTCTCGGTGCTCACCGAGTTCCAGGTGGTCGACCGCGCCACCGACGTGGCGAACGAGACGGGCGAGAGCCGTCACGACCTCTACAAGCTCCGCCAGATGCAGCGCGTGTGCGAGCGGCTGGGGAGGACGATGAAGGCACCGGTCGACGGCGCCGAGGGGGGCGGTTAGCCGGCCGGCCCGTACAATCTCGGAGTTGATCATGGCTCGCACCCCGGCCCCCAGGAAGCGCAACAAGAGCAGCCGCCACCGTGCCAAGCTCAAGGCGAAGCACACCAAGCAGCGGATGCGCGCCAAGGGCTTGCTCCAGAAGCGCGGCGGCGGTCGCCGCCTCCGTCGCTAGCACAACGTGCCAGCCTCCCCCCGGCACGCCGGGGTGTTGCTCCACCCCTCGAGCCTGCCCGGCCCCGGCCCCATCGGTGAGCTAGGGGCCTACGCGCACGCTTTCCTCGAGTGGATGTCCCACGCGGGGCTCGACACCTGGCAAGTCTTGCCCCTGCACCCGGTCGGGCCCGGCGCGTCGCCGTACAGCTCGCCCTCCGCGTTCGCCGGCGACCCGCGACTCGTCGCGGTGGAGGCGCTGGTGGCCGATGGCCTGGTCGACCCGGTGGCGATGCCCTGGGGCCTCGACGCCGTCGACGTCGACGCGGTGGAGGCGTGGAAGTGGCCGCTGGTCCGCGCCGCCGCCGCGCGCATCGCAGACAGCGCCGAGGTGGGGGCGTGGGCGCAGTCACAGGGCTGGCTCGAGGCCTGGGCGCTCTACGCGGCGGTGGCCGAGGCCGAGGGCCACAACGAGTGGTGGACCTGGAAGAAGGCGAAGGCCTCGTCCCATCGCGAGGCGATCGCCACACACGGGGCGGTCCAGTACCTGTTCGAACGGCAGTGGACGGCGCTGCGCGATGCAGCGCGGGTGCGCGGCATACGCATCGTCGGCGACGTGCCCATCTTCGTCACGCACGATGCCTGCGACGTGTGGTCGTCACCACGGCTCTGGAGGCTCGACGCGAGCCGTGCGCCCGACCCGGTGAGCGGCGTCCCCCCCGACTACTTCTCGCCCACCGGCCAGCGCTGGGGCTCGCCGATGTACGACTGGCAGGCCCACGCCGACTCGGGCTTTGCCTGGTGGCGCGCGCGGCTCAAGCGCGAGCTGGCGCTCTGCGACGCGGTGCGCCTCGACCACTTCCGGGGTTTCGCCGCCGCGTGGGCCATCCCCGCGGCGGAGCCCGACGCGCGCAAGGGCGAGTGGGTGCCAGGGCCGGGACGCCCCCTCTTCGACGCGATTGCCGCCGAGCTGGGCGGGCTACCCCTGTGGGCGGAAGACCTCGGCGAGATCACGCCCGACGTGGAGGCCCTGCGCGACGAGCTTGGACTTCCCGGCATGAAAATCCTGCAGTTCGCCTTCGGCACCGACGCCGCGCACCCGTTCTTGCCCCACAACTTCGGTCACGACCGGTGGATCGCCTACACCGGCACCCACGACAACGACACCGCGGCCGGCTGGTACAAGTCGGCCGACGAGACCACCCGGCACCGCTTCAGGGTGTACACCGGTCGCGACGGTACCGACCCGGCCTGGGCGCTGATGCGCGAGGCCTGGGCCAGCGTGGCGGGCACGGCGATCGCGCCGATGCAAGACGTGCTCAAGCTCGGCAGCGACGCGCGCATGAACACGCCCGGCGTGGCCAGGGGCAACTGGGGCTGGCGCCTGCGAGAGTTGCCCTGGCAGGTGTGTACGCCGCTGAGGGAGATGGGGGAGGCCTTCGGACGGATCTAGCGCGGACGTGTCGCGATGGGACCGGAGGAGGGAGGCTGGAGGAGGGAGGGGAAGCGCTCGCCGCGTGGGCGGCGCGGGGCGCGGGTGACGGTGGCGAGGTGGCCGGCGCTCGCTCACTCCCTCCCAAGCCCCTCCCTCCTCCCTCCTGGTTCACCCAAACTGCTTCGCCAGCTTCAACCCTTGCATCTGGTAGTTGCTCCCGGTGGCTCCGTAGAGCACGTCGGGCAGCGCGCGGTTGCGGAGCAGCTCGATGCGGAACAGCGGCTGGCCGTGCTCGAGCAGGAAGGGCACGTCGTGGGTGCGGATCTCGAGCACGAGGCGGGCGCCCTTGCCGCTGGGGTCGACGCCGAAGCCGGAGTCGATGAAGCCCGCGTAGTGGGTTCGCAGCTCGCCCTTCGTCGCGTCGAAGGGCACCAGTTCCGCGCAGAGCTCCGGCGGGATGCGCAAGCGCTCGCGGGTGGCGAAGATGTAGAACTGCTCGGGCTCGAGCACGAAGCCCTCGCCGCTCTGGTCGGCGTGGACCGGTGTCCAGTACCGGAAGCGGTCGAGGTCGCGGCGGCGCAGGTCGATCGGCGGCCGGTAGCGCTGGGCGGCGTAGCCCACGATGCCGTTGACGTTCTCGTGCAGGTCGACCGACATCTCGATGCCGGGCGTGTCGGGGTCGGCCACTGGCGCGGGGCGGCCGTCCGACCAGTACACCGCCGGGCTCGCCGACTGCAGGCGCTCGATCTCCTCGACGCCGAGTCGCGGACGCCCCCGCGCGAGCCGAAGCTGCCCCAGCGTGTCGCCGCGGCGCACCGCCACGTGGAAACTCTGGGGCGTGATCTCCAGGTAGAGCTTGCCGTGGTAGCCCGGGGGGACGGTGTCGAAACTATGACCCTCCTCGGTCAGCAATCGCACGAAGACGTCGAGGCGTCCCGACGAGGACTTCGGGTTGGCCCGGCCCCACACCTCCGCGGGGAGTTCCAGCACCTCCTCCACTTCTGCCAGGTACACGCCGCCCTCGCGGAAAACCACGGGGTTCTCCGGGTGTAGTTTCACCTCGTCGATCGCGAGCCGGCCGATCTTCGGCGCGATCCCGCCCGCCCCGGGCAGGAAGGAACACTGGAGCTGCCATGCCCGCGCGCCGAGTCGAAGGTCGAGCGAGGACGGCTGCACCTGGTCGGCCCGCAGCGGGTAGAGCGCCCGGATCGCGCCCTGGGCCGCGAGATCGCGGAGATCCTGCGAGACGAGGATGCCGTGCGCCATGGCGCCCGGGGCTAACTCGCGCTCTGGCGAGCAACGACCGATGGATCGGGGCAGCCGCGCTCGCCGGGCTGCGCTGGCCGACGGCGCGATAGACGCGCGGGATGCTCCTCGCCCTCGTTCTCCAGGCCGCCGCGATCGAAGGGATGTGGGAGCCCTCGCAGCTCTTGTCGCTGGGGCAGCCGCTGCGCTCCGCCGGCTATCTCGACGACCCGGCCCGCCTCGCCGACCTGCGCGCCGCGCCGCTCGGGGCGCTCGTGTCGCTGGGCGGGTGCACGGCGAGCTTCGTGAGCGACCTCGGCCTGCTGGTCACCAACCACCACTGCGCCGTGGGGTACCTGCAGCGCGCCCAGCGCGAGGGCGAAGACCTCGTCGAGACCGGCTTCTACGCGCCCACCCGCCAGGACGAGCGCTCGGGTGGGAAGGGCGCGCGAGTGTTCGTCACCCAGTCCTTCGAGGACGTCACCGAGAAGGTGTCGGGGAAGGTCCCCGCCAGGACCGACGACACCCAGCGCAAGGCGCTGATCGACGAGCGCACGAAGAAACTCGTGGCCGAGTGCGAGCGGCCGGGCGGCCTCCGTTGCCGGGTGGCGAGCTACTTCGAGGGGCTTCGCTACACGCTGGTGCGGCAGGTCGAGCTTCGCGACGTGCGCCTCGTGATGGCCCCCCCCGACGCGGTGGGCAACTACGGCGACGAGATCGACAACTGGCACTGGCCCCGCCATGCCGGCGACTTCGCCTTCCTCCGGGCCTACATCGGTCGCGACGGAAGGCCCGCCGACTACTCGCCGGACAACGTGCCCTACGCGCCGCCCCAGCGACTTGTCGTCTCGCCCCGGGGTGTCCAGCCGGGCGAGTTCGTGATGGTCGCCGGCTACCCCGGTAGTACCGAGCGCTGGCGCACTGCCGGCGAGGTGTCTCGCGACGCCACCCTGCAGCTTCCCGCCTACATCGAGGACGGCACCTGGGCGCTCGACATGCTCGAGTCAGTGGCGCGCGAGTTGCCGAGCGAGGCGGTGAAGGTGAACGTGCCGCGGTCTTACTTGAGTAACGGCGTGTTCAACGCGCGCTGGACGCTCGAGGCCTTCAAGCGCACAGATGTCGTTGGTGTCGCGACGGCTCGGGACGAGGCCCTGCGGCGCTGGATCGACGCCGACAGCGCGCGCGCCGCGGCCTATGGTCCCGTGCTGGGAGAGATCGCGGCCCGCGTCGGCCTGCGCGACCCCGACTTCGAGCGCGACCGGGTGATGGGCTGGGTGGGCCGCTCCGACTTGCTGTCCACGGCCCGCTCGCTCTACCGGTGGGCGAGGGAGCGCCAGAAGCCCGACGCCAAGCGGGAGATTGGCTACCAGGCGCGCGACGAGGGACGCTACGCGGCGCGCCTTGCCGACATGCAGGCCAGCCTCAGCCTCGAGGCCGAGCGTCGCTTGCTCGAGCACTTCCTCGCCCGCGCGATCGCCCTGCCGCCGGGGCGCGGCTCGGCCGAGCTGCTCGCCTGGGTCAACGCGACAGGGGCCACCGGCGGCCCCGAGGAGAAGGCCAGGGCCGCCGTCGCCCGGCTGCTCGCCGACCCGGCCCTCGCCACGGCCGAGGGTCGCCTCGCCTGGTTCAAGCAGGGGCCGGCAGCCTTCGAGGCCTCTCGCGACGGGTTCATCGGCCTCGCCGTGGCGCTCCGTCCCTACGACGACGCCCGCGAGCGCGAGTCGAAAGACGACGCAGGCGCCTACGCTCGGCTCCGTCCCCGGTACGCCGAGGCGATGCGCGCCTTCGACCCGGCGCGGGTGTACGCCGATGCCAATGGCACCCTGAGGGTGACCTTCGGCACGGTCCAGGGCTATCGCCCGCGCGACGCGGTGACCTACGCCCCGCAGACCACGGTACACGGAATCGTCGAGAAGATGGGCCCCCACCCCTTCGACCCACCGGCGGCGCTGGTGAGCGCCATCGAGCGGGGGAAGTGGGGGAACTACGCCGATCCTGCCCTCGGCACGGTCCCGGTGGACTTCCTGTCCGACCTCGACATTACCGGCGGCAACTCGGGATCGCCCACCCTCGACGCCAAGGGACGACTCGTGGGCCTCGCGTTCGACGGCAACGTCGAGGGCATCGCCAGCGACTACGTCTTCGATGCCCAGATGGCGCGCACCATCCACGTGGACGTGCGCTACCTGCTCTGGTACCTCGACGCCGTCGCCCAGGCCGACGCGCTCGTGCGCGAGCTCGGTCTCGAACCCGCACTCTGAGAGAACGGATGCCGACCTATCAGATCCGCCTTCACAACCCCGAGAAAGGACTCGACGTCACGATTCCGTGTCGAGACGACCAGCCCATCCTGGAGGCCGCGGAGATGCGCGGTCTCGCGCTGCCGTACTCGTGTCGCTCGGCGGCGTGCGGCACCTGCGCCGGCAAGCTCGAGCGGGGCAACGTGCACATCGAGGACCAGTCGATCCTGAGCGAGGGCGACCTCGCCAATGGGTTCACGCTCTTGTGCTCCGGTCATCCCCGCAGCGACTGCTCGATCCTCACGCACCAGCGCGACGAGCTGGAGACCGTTTGACATGCCCGGCGGCTCCCGTTAGCCGCGCGGGCTCTACAGATTCGGAGAACCCATGGCCGACCTCACCAAGAAGCCTCACGAGGACATCACGGACTACAAGGATCCGGCGCGCCTCAAGCGTTTCCTCACCGAGCGCGGCAAGATCCTGCCCTGCCGCATGACCGGCCTCAACGCGCTGCAGCAGCGCCAGGTGGCGCTGGCCATCAAGCGCGCTCGTCACCTGGGCCTGCTGCCCTACGTCAACCGCGAGTAGCGCCGCGCTGGAAGGGCGGCCGGTCCCGAGACTCGCAGGGGCCGGGCCGACAAGGCCCGGAGGCCGCCCGACCCCGCCCCCGGAGCCGCGCGCAAAGCGCGGCGTGAGGGGGCGCGGCAAGATCCTGCCCCGCCGCATGACCGGCCTCAACGCGCTGCAGCAGCGCCAGGTGGCGCTCGCGATCAAGAGGGCGCGTCACCTGGGCCTGCTGCCCTACGTCAACCGCGAGTAGTCAGCGCCGCTGCACGGGCTGCGCGTCGTTCGCCGCCCGCTCGGCCACTTCCCAGCGCATCGCCTTCCGCGCCGGTGCGGCTGGGTGAACCTGGTTCATCGCGAGCGCCTCGTACACGATACCGTCCCGCGCGGTGTACACCACGTTGCGCGCGGCGCGGAGGTCCACTGTCGGGTCGCCGTCCACCACGAAGAAATCGGCGATCTTCCCGGCACGTAGGGAGCCGATGTCCTGGTCGAGGCCGAGGTGCTTCGCCCCGCCCATGGTGCCGGCGTACAGGGCCTCCAGCGGCGTCATCGCTCCCGGGCCCCCGAGCGCCTCGAGCTCCCAGTGGGGGCCGAGCCCCTGGAGCTGACCGTGCGCGCCGAGTGCCACGTTGGCCCCCATGCGCGCCAGTACGGCGGCATCGGCGGCGACCTTGCGGTGGTGAAACTCCTTCTCGTCGCTGATGTAGAGGGGCAGCCGGTAGGCACGCGAGCGCGTCACGGCGGGCGGCAGGTAGCGGGCGAGCCGCGGGTCTTCCCAGGTGCGCTCTGACTGGTAGAAGCTGTGCTCGCCGGAGGGACCGCCGTAGGCCACCAGCAGCGTGGGCACGTAGGTGGTCGCCGAGCGCGCCCACACTTCCTTCACGTCGGCGTACACCGGGGCGAGCGGGAAGGCGTGCTCGATGCTCGAGTGCCCGTCGAGGATCATGCCGAGGTTGTTCCAGGGATCGCCGCCACCCTCGGGCACGTCGAGCAGGCCGAGCTTGCGGCAGGCCTCCACGATCCACTGGCGCTGGCTGCGCTTCGGCTGCTGGTAGGACTTCACGCCCCACGCGCCGTAGCGAAGCAGGCGCAGCACGTGGCGCTCGGCGTCGTCGTAGCTCTCGATCTTGGCCCCCTGGCTGTCGTCGGCGCCGTAGAGGATGAAGCCGGTGGAGAGCACGCGGGGGCCGATCATGCGGCCGCTGTCGACAAGCTCCGCCTGCCCGAAGACGAGGTCGGTGGAGGCCGAGGGGTCGAAGACGGTGGTCACGCCGTAGGCGAGGTTGGCGAGGTGACGCCACTCCTGCTCGGGGAACACGTCGCCGCTGGCGTAGTGCAGGTGGGCATGCACGTCGACGAGGCCGGGAAGGATGGTCTTGCCGCCGAGGTCGATCACGGTGGCACCGGCGGGCGGCAAGACGCTCGTGCCCACGGCGACGATCTCGCGATCGCGCACGACCATGGTCCCCCGGGTGATGACGCCCTCGTCCTCCATGGTGACGATGCGCGCATTGGTGAAGGCGATCGTCCCCCGGCCGCCGGCGCGCGCCGCCGTCACCCGGAGCGTCTTCTCGGTCGCGACCGGGAGTTCCTCGGCGTCGCGCTGGAGCAGGCCCGAGACCGGCGCGGCGTAGAGGCGATCCGCGTGACTCCACGTGAGATCCTCGCCGGCGAAGTCGATCCAGTCGCCGGCCACGTCGGTGAGCTTTCGGCTGGGCAGGTCGGCCGCCTTGACCTCGGCGTTGCCGAGGGCCGGCATGGGTGCCACCCAGGCCTGGTGCTCGTGCTTGTAGGCGAGCCAGCGCCCGTCGGGCGACAGGCGAACCTCCTGCGCGGCGTCGAAACGCACGTGCGAGCGCACGTCGCGACCGGAGATGTCGCAGGACTTCAGCACCGTCTCCTCGTGGGCCCGGGGCGCGGGGTACTCGTCCTCGATCCAGTAGATTCGCTGGCCGTCGGCGCTCCACTGCAGCCGGGGCCCACGGTTGTTGCTGCCGCGGTTCGGGATGCTACGGAGCCGTCGCCCGTCGCCCCCCGTTGCAGGCGCGATGACGAGATCGAAAGCAGGCTCGGCGCCGAGGTCTTCCCCCGCCATCACCGCGCCGGTGCCGCGCAGGAAGGCGAGTGACTTCCCGTCGGGCGAGTACACCGGCGAGGCGTAGTGGCCCGGGAGCTGGGTGACCGGGCGCGCGGCGCCGATGGGACCCGCCCACACCTGGCCCCCGGCCACGTCGTCCCAGGTGACGTAGGCGAGCGATTTCTGGTCGCGACTGAGCGCCGGGTAGTAGGCCGACTGCCCCTCGGGGCTCAGCGCGCGCGTTCGCTCGCCCAGGGCCCAGATGCGGCCGAGCGCGGCGGCGTACACCGTGCCGTCGGCGGCCCGCTGGGGCCAGCGGATGACCCTGGCGGCCACCTCGCCGCGATCGAGGCGCCGGTCGCGGCGCGCCGCGTCGGTGATGCGCGTGTCGACCCGCGCGGTGAAGGGGATTTCCTTCCGCTGTAGTGTCGCGACGTCGAGGCGCCAGAGGCGCCCCTTCGCCCAGTAGACGATCTCCCGCCCGTCCGGCGTCCAGTCCATGCGCGGGTAGGCGCCGCGGAGTTCGAAACCCTCCATCTGGTCGTGGTCGAGGTCGGCGGCGAGGCGCCGCAAGGAGCGGGTGGCCACGTCCATGAGCATCAGCACCGTCTGCGCGCGATCCCGCGTGACCAGGGCGAGGCTGCGCCCGTCGGGCGAGGGCGTGGGACGGACCGCGCCGCCGGTGAGCGAGGTGACGGTGGTCGTTTCCCCGAGCGCGCGGTCGTAGCGCGCGACCTGCCAGAGCCCCTCGTGGATGTCGTCGTCGTAGTTGAAGCGCCCGGCGCGGGTGCTGAACCAGATGCTCCCGCCATCGGGCGAGAAGGCGGCCTCGCCGGCGTGCGGGTGCGCCTCGAAGCTGGTGAGCTTCACCCCGGCGCCGCCCGTCTCGTGGAGCAGCCACAGCTCCTGGACGCCGATGCTCCGGGTATCGGTCATCCGCTTGCGCCCGAGCAACCAGCCCGGCTCGGGGGCCGGCACCGGGTCGGTCCAGCGGTGCTCCTCCTCCTCGGTGAGCGCGCGCGCGTCGGTGCCGTCGCGCGCCATCGACCAGAGGTTCTCGTTGCCGCCCCGGTCGGAGGTGAACAATAGGCGCGTGCCGTCGCGGCTGTAGGTGGCGTCGCTGTCCCAGGCCAGTCCCTCGGTGAGGCGGGTGGCCGGGCCGCCGGCCAGCGGGATCTCGTAGACATCGCCGAGCAGGCTGGTGACCAGCTTGTCGCCGGTCGGCGCCACGTCGACCGCGAGCCAGGTGCCCTCGGTGACGGTGAAGGACACGTCGCGACCGGGACCGTGCGGGGCGGCGATGTCCCAGGGCGGGGGCTCGGGGTCTTCGGCGAGGGCGAGGGCGACGAGTGACAGCATGGCGGGCCCACCTAGCGCGCCCGGGCTAGTCGACGCCCTGATGTGGCGCTTCCATCCCAGGCTGGTTCCCACGCTCGCCACCGCGGTCGCGCTCGCGGTGTTTGGCTCGCTGTGCGCGTGGCAGCTGCGGCGAATGGGCGAGGCGCGCCTCGCGCGAGCCGAGGCCGCTGATCGGCTCGCCGCCGAGCCCTTCGACGCCACCGCCCCCCCCGCCGACCCCGGCGGGCGCCGGGCAAGGGTGAGCGGCGTGCCCGACTGGACGGCCGTGTCGCGACAGGCGGCGGTGTCGCCCGCCTACGAGCCGGGATTCAGGATGATCGTGCCTGTGCGGGGCGTGAGGGTAGACGTGGGCTTCGTCCCGGAGACCGCGTGGGACGAGGTGCTCGCGGCCGAGCGTGCCGTGGCTGGCGACCGCGCCTACACTGGCCTGGCTCGCGGCGACGGCACCGGGTGGCTGCTCGTCGACGGCGAGGGCTACGCGCGCGGGCGCTCGCCGGCCGACCGCGAGCCTCCCGTGGCGGGGTGGGAGATCGTCACCCACGAGCGGCCC
>VGRQ01000007.1 GCA_016875315.1 Deltaproteobacteria bacterium
TCACCGAGGTCGGCCACGTCGATCGTCATCTTGGCGGCCTCGATGCCCCCGGGGCCACCCACGTTCATGAGGATGGTGTAGGTGCCGTCCTTCTCGAACTCGATGCTCGGGCTCCAGGCGCCGATCACCTGCACCGGCTCGCCCTCCGCGGCGCTTCCCTCGTAGACTTCCCACTGGATGGTGTCGACGCAGCCATAGGTGGACACGTCGGTGTGGTTGACGGTCTGCCAGGTGCGGCCGTACTGGGCCTCGACCTGGAAGAAGCCGTCGGTGCCCTCCTCGGGGTGGGGCGTGTCGCAGGCGGTGACGTAGCCGATGCGGGTCTGCGTGTAGGAGGACTCGCCGCACTCGGGGTCGGCGAGGTCCATCGTGCAGGTGACGAAGAACTGGCCTTCCGTGGTGTAGGTGTGGGTGGCGCTGGGAAACTCCTCGCTGGTCTCGCCGTCGCCGAAGGACCACTGCGCGCCGGTGACCTCGGCGTCGGACGCGATGGAGAAGGTGACGTCGAGCGGCAGGCCGCCCGAGGTTGCCGTGGTGGCGCTGAAGGTGCCGAACACCGAGTACAACGCGTTCATGCTGGTGATGTCGTCGATGTTGGGCGTCACGCCGCTGGTGTCGCAGGCGGAGGCGCTCCAGAACATCGTGGCCTCCTGCAGGTCGCTGTCGCTGCAGGCCTCGCCCTGCTCGCAGGCATGGCCCAGGCCGTGCAAGTGGCCGATCTCGTGCGTCGCCACCGACTCGATCGACGTCTCGCCGGCGCAGACGCTGTTGTCGATATCCTCGGTGGTGCCGAAGTCGACGTTGTCGTTGAACACGATGTCGGAGTCGTAGACCTCCTGGTAGGTCTGGCCGTTCTTGGTGAGGCTGTAGCGCCCGTTGCCGATGGTGTAGGTGACGCCGAGCACCCCGGGATCCTGCTCGTCGTCGGGGTCTTCCCAGTGGAAGGTGGTGAGGCCGTCGCCGCTCGAACGCCCGCCCATGCTGTCGACCTCGCCCAGGTACTCGTCGGAAAGGCCCGCGCACGGGGCGGCCTCCTGCCAGTTGTCCCACGAGGACTGGATGACCTCTTGGCAGTATTCCTCGGGGAGCGAGTCCTCGAGGGGGTCGCCGTCGTGCCACCACCCGATGGGGAACTCGTCGTCGGGCCAGTAGAAACCGGTGTGCTTCCAGGCCAAAGCCGAGGAACTGAGCAGGAGCAAGGACAACATTACTTCACCCCCGCCTGGAGCTTGTTGATGGCGCGGAGCTTGTCGGCGGCGATGCCCGGGATGGGGGCGCCATCCCAGCCGAGCTCGACCCGGGCCTCCACCACGCTGAGCATCGCGTCGAGGCTCACCCGGTCGTTGGCAGCGGGATTCGGAACGAAACGCGCGTCGAAGGCCTGAGTGTACGGGACGGTGAAGCGCACGACCATGTCGTGGCCGGTGGCCGGGTCTTGCTTGATCGTGTACTTGCCGAGCGACATCCCGACCGTGCCGTAGAGCGTGCCGAAGCGCTTCTCGGCGAGGAACAACAGCGCGCGCTCGCCCTCGCTAAAGCGGGGCGCGAGCGACACGTCGGTGAACTCGCCGGTGGCGGTGACGCCGCCGGGCGCCTCGAGGCGAAGGTAGTCGCCGGCCTCGGCCACGCCCTTGAGCCCACGCTCGACCTCGATCTCGACGTAGGTGTAGACCCGGCCGCTGGGCGCCGCCTCGGCCTCGACGCTGAGGACCTTGCCGATGACCACCAGGTCGGAGGCGTCGACCATCTGGTCGACGGTGAGCGGGGCGAGGCTGGTGGCCCCGGCGGGCGCGGAAATGCTCGCCACGAAGGCGAACCCGGCCACGGCAAACAAGCGCGCGAGTCGAGTCATGGGGAACCCGGGAGGGGGGTTACGAACGGCGGACTCTATGCCGGGCGGGGGTGCGCCGTCAACTCGTTGGGATCGCCGTGGGCAGCGCGTCAATCCGGTTGACGGGAGCAGGCCGGCCCGGTATGCAGGGCCGTTCCGTAAACCCCCATCCGCGCCTCCCCGCGCGCCCACCGGCAGGACCCCTGAATGCTGAGGAACGCGTATCAAATGCGCCCGCAGACCTTGAGGCTGTTTGGCGCTTTCGCCGCGTCGTTCGCGGTGGTGTCCATGGCGCCCGCGGTCCTGCCGACGGTGCTGCAAGTGGTGGCCAGCCCGGCGTACGCGTCGGCGGCCGGCACGATCAAGGGCCAGGTGGTCGACGACGGGGGCCTTGCCATCCCCGGCGTCCTGGTGACGATCAGCTCGGAGAAGCTCATCGGCGGCGCCCAGCAGTACACGGCCGACGCCGACGGCAACTTCGTGTTCCCCGAGTTGCCGCCGGGACAGTACAAGATCGAGGCCCAGAAGCAGGGCTTCGGCAAGGTCACCAAGACGGGCGTGCAGGTGGCCGTGGGTCGCGTCACCACCGTCACCCTCGAGATGAAGTATGGTGGTGAAACCGTCATCATCGAGGAGAAGGCGAAGGCGGTCGACACCGAGGCGGTGGCACACTCCACCACGTTCAACAAGGACTACCTCTCGCGCATCCCCACCGGCCGCTCCTACCAGAGCGTGATCGAGTCGGCCGCCGGCGTCATCGGCGGCGGCAACGCCATGGCCGCCGGCGCCAGCGGCGACGAGAACACCTGGGTGCTCGACGGGGTCAACGTCACCGACCCGGTCACCGGCACCTTCTCCACGAACTTCAACTACGACGCCATCGAGGAGATCCAGGTCATCACCGGCGGCTTCGACCCGGAGTACGGCGAGTCGCTGGGCGCCGCGTTCATCGTCGTCACCTCCTCGGGCGGCAACACTCTCGAGGTCAAGACCTCGGCCCAGTACAGCAACGGCGACTGGGCGCCAAAGCTCGACTCTCGCTACGCCGCCGATGGCGGCGAGTTGGCCTTCACCGGCTTCGACAGCGGCTCGCAGGCCGGCATCGTGCGCATGACGGTGTCGGGCCCGGTGCTGCGCGACCAGGTGTGGTTCCTGGGTAGCTACGAGTACGTGCGCTCGCTCTACACCAACGTCGGAATCCTCGTGCCCCAGGACTTCGACGGCCACCGGCTGTTCACCAAGCTCACGGCGCAGCCGCTCTCCAAGCACCGCTTCACGCTCACCCTCACGAACAACGCCGAGCCCATCGACAACATCGATCAGGGCGACCCCTACACCACGCCCGAGGCGCAACCCCGCCAGTACCAGGGTGGATACGTGCTCACCGGCAAGTGGCACTGGTTCATCAGCGAAGATGCGAACCTCGAGACCACGGCCTCTTTCCAGAAGACCTTCATCGAGATCAGCAGCGTGCCGTGTACCCACGACGAGGAGTTGGGCTACAACGAGTGCGATCCGGGCGAGGCAGAGAACACGATCGACTACACGACGCCGGCCCGTGCGGGCTCCTACGGCGCCTACAACACGGGCAATTTCGCCTACTTCCTCTTCGATGATCGCTGGAGCGCGTCGATGGGCAGCAAGTTCAGCGTGCTCCAGGTGCCGTTCCTCGGCAAACACGACTTCAAGGCGGGCGTCGAGGCTCGCTATGTCATGTGGGACCAGACCTACGGCTACCCGGGCAACCTGCTCTACATCGATCTCTACGAGAACAGCTTCGACCCCGACACCTACAAGAACTTCTACAGCATCGAGTTGGCCGGCTACAACCGATTCACCGCCCAGGGCTACCACGTGGGTGCCTTCCTGCAGGACATCTACAAGCCGATCGACAACCTCACCTTCCGCTACGGCGCCCGCTACGACCGCGCGGTGATGCAGAACGACGTGGGCGAATCGCTGATTGACGTTGGCGTGTTCGGGCCGCGCATCTACGCGAGCTGGGATCCCTGGGGCGACGAGAAGACCAAGTTCCTCGGTGGTTACGGCCGGTTCAATGACGTCGGACGACTCGAGCTTGCGGGCTACCTCTCGGAGTCAGGTTTCGGGCAGAAGTTGACGCTCGGCGAGTACTTCGGCTCGACTGACTCCACCGCCGCGAACGTCTACTACGAGCAAGACACCAGCAACACCATCACCTTCGCCGACCCGCTGTCGGCCCCGCACACCGACGAGCTCATCCTCGGCGCCGAGCGAGAGATCGTCACCGACATCGCGGCGGCACTGAACTTCAAGGGCAAGTTCACCCGCAACGTGTACACCCTCGACGAGACCAACCTGATCTACGACGAGGATGGCTACAGCTACATCGGCCAGAGCTACGGTGCCGACGAGCTGGCAACTTACGACCGCCTGCGCACCCCCGGCATCGCGCGTCGTGACTACTTCCAGACCGACCTCGAGCTGAGCAAGATCGACTCCAAGCGCTGGTTCGGGCAGATCACCTATTCCTACGTGTCGAGTCGCGGCACCACCCAGTCATCGCTGGGCAGCCAGCTGAGCAACCCGTCGCAGACGGATCTGATGTACGGCAGCCTCACCAGCGACGTCACCCACCAGATCAAGGCCTGGGCCTCGTGGGAGATCCCCGACGATCCCTGGACCACGACGCTGAGCGCCATCGCCATCGCCTACTCCGGCTACCCGCTGTCGCGGTACTACTGGTCGGCGGCCAGCGTCGACGACGGCGTCGGCGGCTACGGGCTGCTGAAGGAGCCCGCCGGCGAATACGCTCGCACGCCCGGCAACTTCGAGCTCAATCTCACCGTGCAGCAGGACATCCCCGTCGACAAGGGCCAGCTGGGCGCGTACGTCAACATGTACAACGTCACCAACCAGCAAGCCAGCGTGTACTACAGCGAGTACTACATCGCGGCTGACAATCGGTACGTCCAGTATTCCCGCCAGAGTCCGATATCCGCGGAACTCGGCGTCCAGTACAAGTTCTAGGAGAAAAACCATGATCTCCTTCCTCATTCTCGCCTGCTCGAACCCCGAGAGCATCCCCGAGGGCGACATCCTCGGCAAGCTGGTGGTGCCCAAGGCGGCGGCCACGCGCACGGTGGTCAGTGCCACCGACGCAGACGGCGACGGCAACCTCGAGTACAGCACCGCCGAGAAGACCGACGTCCGCCTGCTCGGCCCGATCTACCTCGGCGCGTTCTCGGGCATCGACACCATCTCGTTCGCGTACCCGCACCCGTCGATGGGGCCCGTCATCAGCGCCGACTCCCGTGGCGACACCTTCCCTTACGGCGGCATCACCGCCGGCCGGCTGGACTTCGCCTGCTACGAGGCGGTGGCGTGCAAGGTGACGACGGGACGCTTCACCGACTACGACGACATCATCGACCACTTCAAGAACAACCTTGGCCGCCCCATCTTCGACCAGTACGGCGTGGAGGTGACCAGTGGCGAGGCCTTCCAGCAGTGGTGTTTCGAGTACTTCAGCGCCACCGCCGACTACGAGATGTCGTTCATCGGGGTCGACAATCTCACGTTCGAGGAAGACGGCGACAACTACGTGGCTGAGTTCACACTGAACCACACGCTGCGCGTGGAGGGCATGGCGGTGTGGGGCTTCATGGATGCGCCCGAGCTGCGCTCCGACGTCCCCGACACCAACGGCAACTTCACCACCTGCTCCTCCAATGGCGGTCGCGAGGTCGACGAGTACGTCACCGAGTTCCAGGAGGGTCGCTCCTACTACGACGTGCTCAACCACCCGGGGAACTACATCACCTACGGCGACTGGGTCTCCGACGGCGAGTCCGTGGTCCACTTCGACGACGACCTCGACCAGACCGAGGAGGTCGTGGTCAACTTGAACATTCCCTACGAGGCGGAGGAGTAGAGATGCTCGCCACCCTTCTCTTGAGCTGGATGGCCGGCTGCGATCACCAGGGCCAGCTCTTCGTGCCGACGCCGAATCCCGACTACCCCTTCCTCCAGGACCTGGGCGAGTTCCGTGTCATCCCGGCCGAGGAGGCGGGTACGGCGAACTTCACGCTCGAGACCCACCCCGGTGCCGACGACGAGGGCCGCTCAGGCGTACACTACGGCGGCCTCGGCGCGCCCGAGGATCCCGCGTACTACGGCGGTGCGACCTTCACCTTCGAGGGCACGGGCGGCGACGTGTGCGTGGTGCTCGACGTGGAGTCCGTGTACTGGATCCAGGCATGGTGGCCCCAGGCCGACACGTCGATGTACCTCTACGAGGACAACTACGTCGACGACGGCGACATCGACCTGAGCGTGGGACTGACCGCCTACTACACCGGGTCGCCCGGCGTCTCGATGGGCGACTTCGCCTTGCCCTACACCGACGAGGCGGGCGTGAGCCACGAGATCCAGTTCAACGAGTGTTTCCAGGCGGGCTACCTGGGGGACGGCGTGCACTCCGGGCGGGCGGCGGTGGAGTACTGCACCATCGACACCTTTGGCCGGGCGGGCGTCTCCTTCACGGCCGTGCTCGACACCTTCACCCTGCCGATCGACGACAGCGTGGCCCACTTCGCCGTGGGCGTGTTCGATGGTGACTGCACCACGATCACCAGCAGCGACCGCACCTTGAACGAGTGCTTTTTCTCTCAGGAATTCGGTCCATCGCAAGAGGGCACCGGGAATGTGGCGTCCGACTGCGACGATCCCGAGCAGGAGTGGTCCTACGCCTGCCTCGAGTCGAAGTACTGCACCACCGCTCGCAAGTTGAACACCTACTGCGAGGAGCACTTCGACGACGAGGGCACGCCCTGCGAGGACAACGGAGTGCACGAGCCGCACGACGACACCGAGGAGAGCGAGGGCGGCGACCGCTAGCAGGCCCCGGCCCGGGAGCCCGCGACCCGGCAGCGGAACCTGCCTCGCGTCGCGCCAGCCCGCCGTCTCCCGCGTTCGCCGCTGGTCTAGTCATCGCGGCCTGGTCTGCGAATACCCGGCGCGAGCACTAGCCCGCCAGGCTGAGCAGCCGTCGCGCCACGGCGCGGTCGCCGTCGACAGATCGCAGCTCGCCCTCGGCGGGCGTCGCGCCCGGCCAGAGCTCGCCCGCCAGCCCGTGCCCGATGGCGCTAGCGCCGGTGCCGTACACGCCGAACCAGGTGGTCCCGTCGGGCGCCGTCGCGAGGTACCGGAGGGGACCGGCGCCCGCGGGGAGGATGGCCGTCACCTGGCCCGGGGCAGACCAGGGGAGGGGCGGGGTCGCGGTGACGGGCTTGCTCCCGAGGTCGAAACTCACGAGCCGAGAAACCGTGGTTGGCTGGCGCGCCTCGACGTCGGTGGTGGTGGCGAGCTGGAGCGCCACGAGCCCGAGCCCGCCCGGGAAGCTGCCCGATTCGGGAAGGGTGTCGAAGGCCAGGGCCACGGTGGACCACTCCCCCTCCCGCGCCCACGCCCGCTTGCCCGCGGCCGGGAGGTGCGAGGGGCGCTTTCCATCCACGCGGTAGATGTCGATGCCCGCCTCCGAGGCGAGCGCGAGCACGAGGTTGCCGCTGGCGTCGAGCGCCGTCTCGGCGCGCGAGGGCCGGGCGGGGCTGTCGGCGACGGGGCGGTAGTCGACCTTCCCCCGCTCGTCGACCTGGACCAGCTTCACCTCCCCGGCCACGCCCGTCGGGCCAGGGATCCAAACCGGCACGATGAGCGCGCCCGAGGCGGTGGTGGCCCCGCGGGCGAGCGGCTCGACTCTCGGCCAGGGCATGTCGATCGGCCGCGCGGGGGCAGCGTTGGCCAGCCCGTCGACGCGGGAGTAGGCCAACTGGCTGGCGCCCGACCACCAGTACACGTGGCGAGAGCGGGCCGCCGCGGGGAGCGCCCGCGCGAGCTGAGGCTCGGCTTTTTCCTCGAGGCGTGACACCCGCGCGCGCGCGACCAGGCTGGTGCCCGCCCCCGGGCTCAGCTGGTCAAGGTAGACCTCGTAGCCGCTGCTTCCCTGGTGGAGCCAGGCAAAGATGGCGCCGCTGTTGGCCGCGATTACGGGCTCGTAGACGACGCGGCCGGCCACGGGACGCGCCGGGACCACGCTGAAGGAGTGCTCGGGCAACGGGGTGACGGCGCCCGGCTCGCCGGCGAGCACCGTGAGCTTCCACCGACCGGGCTCCAGGGCCCTCGAGGAGGGGATCTCGAACCGGATCGAACGCCGCGAACCGGCGGGGATCGTCCAGCTGCCGCCGGTGTCGAACTCGGGGGGCGTGCTGAAGCGCTCGGTGACGGTGCCGCTGGGAGACTCGAGCTTGAAGTGGACGAGGTGACGGCGGGTGCTGAGGTCCGGGACGGCCAGGGCGGCCGCCGTGGGGTTGCGTAGCTCGAGGTTGACTACCACCGGGAACCCGGACAGGTGTTCCTCGCCCAGCTCCGCGCGGAGCACGGCCCCGGCCACGGTGGTGGCCTCGACGCCGGCCGGCCGGGCGACGTCGGGTGCGGACACGCCCGGGATGGGCGCCGGAGCAGCGACCGCGGGCTCGACGTCGGCGCTGGGCGTCGCCGGCGCGGCGGGAGACGGATCGGGTGCATCGCAGGCGGCGACGCTGGCGGGGAGGAGCAGGAGGAGGGACCGGGCGCTCGGCATGGCCGGCAATATGTCACCTGCGGCGGGCGCGCGCCCAGGTGAGCGCATCGTCGCGAGTGGTGAACTCGCCATTGAGCTGGGCCTCGCGCACCCCGGCGAGGAACTCGCCCACCGCCCGGCCGGGCGCCACCCCAAGCGCCGCGGCGTCGCGTCCGCCGAGGAGATGGGGTAGCGGAGCCCGCAGAATGCCGAGCCGCGCCGCCGACTCCCGGAGGTCGGGGGCGTTGACGAGCAGCGAGAGGAGCTCGAGCTCGACGTCCTCGGCGAGCCGGCGCGCGCGCGTGTCGAGCGAGACGTCGTCGCGCGCATCATGCCAGGCCGCCCGCCCCCGCGCGAGCGCCACGGCCAGCTTGCGCACGTCGGTCCCCCGCCAGCGGAAGATGTGGAGCTGGTCGAGCGCTGCGAGCAGGCCAGCCTCGTCGACGCTGGCGGCGGCGAGCAAGAGCGCGAACCGGCGACCGGGCGGTTGCACGTCGCAGGCGGCGACGCGGTCGAGGTCGGCTGGCACCTCGGCATCCCAGGCGGGGACCACCTTCCGCCACGCGCCCGTCGCGCGCGCGACCTCCCAGCCCCGCGAGGGTGGTCGACCCATGAGGAGCAACTTCTCCACCTCGCCGAGCACCCGCTCGGGCGGCAGCTCGGCAAGCGGCATCGCCCGGCAGAGCGATTCGAGCGACGGGTGCACGCCGTAGCCGAACCGCGCGGCGAACTGGATCACGCGCAAGGCGCGGAGCGGGTCCTCGACGAAGGTGCTCTCGTCGACCGCCCGCAGCACCCCCCGCTCGACGTCCCGTGCCCCCTCGAAAGGATCCTCGATCTTGTCGAGTAGTGGATCGTAGGCGATCGCATTGATCGTCAAGTCACGACGGCGCGCCGCCTCGACGATGCCGAGATCAGGGTCGGCGGTCACCTGGATGCCGCGGTGCCCGGGGCCGGACTTGCTGTCGCGCCGGGGCAGGCTCACGTCGATCTCGCAGTCGCCCTGCCTGAGCTTGAAGACGCCGAAGCTCCGTCCCACCTCGCTGACCCGGCCCAGCCGGTCGAGCATCGCGCGGAGCTCGCCCACTGCGATGCCGTGCACCTCCACGTCAAGGTCGTGGGTGGGCTCGCCCCGGAGGGCGTCGCGCACGCCGCCACCCACGAGCAAGGCCCGGCCCCCAGCGTCGCGCGCGGCGCGGCAGAGCGCCTGCACGAGAGGCGGGAGGACCACGAGGGGCATCGCTCCCCCGTAATCACGACAAGCTCGCCGCCAGGGGTGTTATCGGGGGGCATGTTGGCTTGCCTTCTCGGCGCGGCGATGGCCGCGAGCGTTCCTGGTCCCAGCCTGCACGTTGGTGATCCCGCGTTGTTGTTTGCCCTGCCGGCCATCAACGAGGACGCGGCGCTGCGCGCGGTGGCTCGCCCCACGGTGGCGCTCAGCGACTTCACCGGGGTGTCGCCGGGCTTCCCGGCTGGCGCGCTCGTTGTCCATTTCATGCGCCGCGACGCCGGAGAGAGCCAGCTCCAGGCGCTCGCGCGGCTCGACAAGAAGTACGCATCCAAGGACGTGAGCTTCGTGGCCGTCCTGGTGGGCTCGACCGACGTCGCGGGCACCTCGAGCTGGGTGCAAGGACAGCGAGTGGAGTACCCGGTGCTCGACGACGCCCACGGCATCGTCGCCGGCCGGTACGGCATCCGCACCTACCCGATGACGTTCGTGGTCGGCGAGAGCGGCGACGTGGTCGCCATCGGGCAAGCCGCCAGCAGCTCGCTGGAGGCTGACCTCGACGCGATCGTGTCGCCCCTCGTCAGGAAGTAGCGGAGGCTAGCCTGACGACGTGAGCGCGCGGCCGTTCTGCGGCGGAGGGGCGGCCAGCCGCAGGCTCGCGGGGGACTCGTCGGCCACCCCGGGGACGCTCGCGATGATCACGGAGATGTTGTCCTTGCCGCCGCCAAGGTGAGCGGCGCGCACGAGCTCGCGGGCGGCGGAGCGGTTGTCCTCGTGTTGCAGGAGGACCTGCTCCATCTCCTCGTCCTCGACCTCGCCCCACAGGCCGTCGGAGCAGAGGAGGATGCGATCGTTCGGCTCTAGATCGACGCGGAAGATGTCGATGTCGACATTGCGCTCGGTCCCGACCGTGCGCAGCAGGATGTTGCTGTGCGGGTGATTGCGCGCCTCGTCGGCGGTGAGTCGATTCTGCTCCACCATGCGCGCAACGAGAGAGTGGTCGCGAGTGACCTGGTGAAGGGTGCCGTTGCGGATGAGGTAGCCGCGCGAGTCGCCGACGTTGGCGCACAGCGCCACGCTGTCGTCGATGACCATGCAGGCGACCAGAGTGGTGCCCATGTCGTTGCCGCGCGCCTCGGCGTTGGCCTTGATGGTGTTGTTGGCCGCCTGGAATGCCTGGTCGAGGATCGTCTCGATCTCGTCGACCCCTGGCCTTGGCGTCACGTCGACGCGCTGCCGCGCCATCTGGATCAAAGTCTCGACAGCCAGCTTGCTCGCCACCTCGCCGCAGTCGTGACCGCCCATGCCGTCGGCCACCACGAAGAGCTCCACGCCCCCACCCAACCGCGCCCAGCCCCAGTTGTCCTCGTTGAGCGCGCGCTGCAGGCCGACGTCGGTCATTCCCGCGTGACGCGTGCTGGCATTGGCGCGCTGGTGGTTGGCCTCGATCTGCAACGCCCGACCAAACTCGGCGGCGGAGGAGAAGGCGCCTCGTTCAGCCTCGAGGAAGAACTGCTGCCACTCGCGCTCCTCCAGCGGCGTGTAGCGCCGGAGGATCTCGCCGAGTTGCATCACGACGGCCCGGGTGTCCTCAGGCCCCAGCGGCCCCTCGGTGACCGAGGCCACCTCGGGATCGAACAGCATGATCTCGCCCGATGGGCGCAGGAGGAAGTTGGAACGGTTGAGCCAGCCGAGGCGCACACCATTGAAGCTGAGCATGCCGAGCATGCCGCAGGCGCGCTGGGCGAAGCGCACCACCTTCGCGAGCGGAAGCGGGGCGGCCTCGTCGAGGAGGAATGTCTCGCCGTTGTAGGGGACGACCGAGCACAACTGGTTCGGATGGTCGTCGGGCCAGGGGAAGACGTCGCAGGGGGAAAGAAATGCCGGGTGGGCGATCTGCCGCTGGAAGAACGTGGTGTAGGCCTCGAAGGCCGTGCGATCCCACCGGGAGGAGAGCAAGAACCTCCGCACGGCCAGGGAGGCGCCGCAGGACTCGCAGTTCCCATGATTCTGCCGGTTCTCCTCGTGCCCGCACTCCCAGCATCGGCGATGGGACCGGTCGGGCCTATGGTCGTTCACCAGGTAGAACATGCGGCCTTCGCTGAGGCGAACGAGCCCCTCCACCCGGTAGTAGTCGGAGACGTTGCTCCCGGGTGGGAAGCTGGAGGGGCGGGCGCGCGAGCCGCTGGCCATTCCGCGGACGTAACCGCAGCGCGCACTCCCCGGCGAGCGGGAGGTATGCAAAGGTTCTGGGAAGGGCACGGCGGCGCGCGGCGCCTCGCGAGGCTAGGGCGCGCGAAATGACTTGCCCGGCGCCCTTCTCGCTCGAAGCTGGCGAGCCCCACGGGCCGCGGGCTGGGGTCCTCGGCGTGCGAGGTCGACAACTTCGCACTCCCATGTTCATGCCTGTGGGCACGCAAGGGGCGATTCGCACGCTCTCGCCCCTTCACCTCGCGAGCACAGGCGCCCAGATCATCCTCGCCAACACCTACCACTTGAGCCAGCGGCCGGGGGAGGACATCGTCAAGCGCGCCGGCGGCCTCCACAAGTTCATGGCTGTCGACCTCCCGATTCTCACGGACTCCGGCGGCTTTCAGGTCTTCTCGCTCGAGCACAAGGAGCTCTCCGAGGAGGGGGTGAACTTCCGCTACGAGGTCGACGGCAAACAGACCTTCCTCACCCCCGAGCGCTCGATGGAGATCCAGCAGGCGCTCGGTTCCGACATCGCGATGGTGTTCGACGAGTGCCTCCCGTTCGGGGGCGACCGCGCCTACGCGGAGCGAAGTGTCGAGCGCACCTCCCGCTGGGAGGCGAGGAGCAAGGCGGCTCACTCGCGCGGCGACCAGAGCCTGTTCGGCATCGTGCAAGGAGGATTCTGGCCCGACCTGCGACGGCGCAGCGCCGAGCAGGTCCAGTCGATCGGCTTCGATGGGCTCGCTATTGGGGGCCTTTCGGTGGGCGAGGGTCACGCTCGGATGTGCGAGGTCCTCGACTGGACCGTGCCGCACCTGGACACCGGCCTCGCGCGCTACCTCATGGGGGTGGGGCGGCCGCTCGACCTCGTCGAGGGCGTGGCGAGGGGCATCGACATGTTCGACTGCGTGATCGCCACGAGGCACGCCCGCAGTGGGACGGTGTACACCAATGTCGGGCGCATTCGCCTGACCGACCAGCGGTATCGTCGTGACATGTATCCGCTCGACAGGTCTTGCGACTGCTACACCTGTACGACGTTTACTCGCGCCTACCTGCACCACCTCTTTCGGGTCGGCGAGGTCCTGGCGGCCACGCTCTGCACCCTCCATAATGTCCACTGGTTCTCCAGTTTCATGGCGAGGATGAGGAACTCGATCGTCGATGGGAGCTTCGAGTCGTATCGAGCGTGGGTGCACGCCACCTACCCAGAGGACACGGCGCCTCGACCGGTGGCGGGCGTGGTGCCAGGGCAGCGCAAACCGAGCAAGTCTCGTCGCGACGAGGACTAGCCGAGCCGCCACCACGCGAAGGCGCTCAGCGCGAGCAGCAAGAGGGCAATCCAGCGCGCCGTCCGCAGGGTGCGGTCGGCGGCGAGGCTCCAGGTGCCGGTAATGCCATCGCGCGCGCGGCTGCCCGTCGTCGTGGTGTCGTCGCCCGATGAGGCGCGAGAAACGGCACCGACGGCGGTCGCCGTGTCATCGACCTCGGGCCGCTCGCCCGCGGGCGCCGCGGGGGCGGCTCGGAGCGCGCGGGCGGTGCTGCGGGGGGAGGTTGCGGGCGCCGCGAGCGCTGGGAGCCCATCGGGCGGCTCGTCGGCGATGCGCGCCTTCAAGCCTGGGCAAGGACCCGCGTCGCCGACGTCAGCCGCAGGGCTTGCCAGGCTCGAGGCAATCCAGGTCAGTAGCGCCGTTCGCTGTTGCTCGATCCCGGCCTCTTCGGTGGCGACGCCGGTGCGCTCGCCCGTGACGGAGCTGTCGGTCTCAACGTCGAACAGGCCGCCGGCGTCCCGATCGGGGCCCATCGGCACGCCAATCTCGTCCAGGGGCGGCGACAAGTCGATGTCCACGTGCGCCCCGTTGGCGGGGAGGTCGCTCTCGGCGGGCACGGCCCAGACGGCGTTGCCGTCGTGCATGCCGAGCCACGCTGCCTGCGGGGGGGCGCTGTCGGTGTGGAGCGCGAGCACGCGACCGTCGGCCGTTCGCGCCAGGAGTGGGAACGCCCCGGGGACGGAGTCCCCGATGCACGAGCACCTCAGGGTGGCCACTGTTCCTCCACGAAGATGGGCGTGGGGGGTGCCGGTTCGTGGAGGCGCAGGCTCTCCAGGACCCCCTGCCAGGCCAGCGCTTGCGCGTCGAGGAGCGCCGGCGGCGCGAACAGCGTCAGCTCCACGAGGCGCGCCTCCGTGCGCACCATGACCGTCGTGTAGCCGATCAGTTCGCGACGCCACCGTCGCACGCCAGTGACCGCGTACCCACGTCGCCCGTCCACGAGGACCTCGTGCTCCGCCAGGATCGCGCTCTGCACGCCGAGGCGACGGCCCCAGGACAGCGCGCGGACGCTGGCGAGGACGCCGAGCGGGAGTTCTCGCGCGCGGCCGCGACTCGGTTGGACCGTCAGGCTGATCGCGGCGGCGTCGCGCGCGAGCACCAGGTTGTCCGTCCCGAGCCACCGGTAGTTGCGGGTCACTTCCCAGCCCTGGGGTGGGTCGACGCTGAATCGCCCCGGCCCGCCGGGGGTCCAGGCCGCGCGGCAGGCGAGCAGGAGCAGCGCTAGAAGTGCCGTCACCCCGCGAATCTAGCGCGTGCTCCTGGGCGGCCGCCGCCGCGTCGGCGCATTTGGCCCGGTATACTTGCCGCTCTCGCCTCCCCCCGCTCCTCGAGGTGTCAACTTGGCGCGACTCGTCTTCTACCGGGGCTCCCCCCACGAGCCCTCCGACGCGGTGATGTCCCTGAAGGTCCCTGAGGGACGCACCCGAATCGGGCGCACCGACGACTGCGACATCGTGCTGCCCAACGAGGACATCAGCCGATCGCACTGCATCCTCGACTGCGAGCGCGGGGTCATCAGCCTCACGGATCGATCGCTCAACGGTACCTTCGTGAACGGCACGCGGATCCAGAGGCACACCCTCAAGGACGGCGAGATCGTCCGCATGGGGCCGTTCTTCATGGTGGTCGACCCGGCCGTCGATGACTCGCCCACCGAGAAGGCCCAGCCGGAGAGGCGCTTCGAGGAGTTGATCTACGCGGGCGAGGGGATCGAGGTGAACGAGGCGTGGTTGGCTGTCACCCGGGGGCGCGACGAGGGGCGGCGCTTCCGCCTCCGGCGAGCGACGATCACTGTCGGCGGGCCCGGCAGCGACGTCGTGGTTCACGACGAGGGGGTGGTGCCCGCGCACATCCGGCTGCACCTGATCCACGGGCGAGCAATGGTGGAGCCCGGGGATGGTCCCTGCCGCGTCAATGGTGTCCGCCCGCGCGACATCTACCCGCTCCTTCCCGGGGACGAGCTGATGATCGGGGAGACCGCCCTCCGCCTGGAGTGGGTGGCGACCCACGACGACAGCGGCACGGAGAGGTTCGGCGACCTGTGCGCGGCCTCGCCGTTCATGCGAACCCTGTTCGGCACCCTCCGGCGGGTTGCGGGACACACCGTCCAGGTGCTCATCATCGGCGACTCCGGCACGGGCAAGGAGCTGATGGCCAAGGCCATCCACGACGCCTCGCCGCGCTCGTCTGGACCGTTTTACCCGGTGAATTGCGGCGCCTTTGCCGCGAACCTCGTGGAGTCGGAGCTCTTTGGCCACGAGAAGGGCTCGTTCACGGGCGCCACGGAGCGCAAGGAGGGCGCGTTCCAGAAGGCGAATGGCGGAACGCTGTTCCTTGACGAGATCGGCGAGCTCAGCGAGGACGCCCAGGCGAAGTTGCTCCGCGTGCTCGAGACGGGCGAGGTTCGTCGCGTGGGTGGCACCGAGCTCATGTTTCCTGACGCGCGAATCGTCGCGGCCACGAATCGTTGGCTCCCGGAGCTCGTTCGCTCGGGACGGTTTCGCGCTGACCTGTACTACCGGCTCTCCGTGATCGCGGTGCGGATCCCCCCGCTCCGCGAGCGTCGCGAGGACATTCCCGCCGTCGCCGAGGCCATCGCCGCGAAGGTGAGGCAGGGCACCACCATCACGCCGGAAGCCATGAAGCTCCTCGCCGGGTACGACTGGCCGGGAAACGGCCGCGAGTTGCGAAACGTCATCACGCGAGCCGTGGTCCTCAGCGGGCCGATCATCCTGCCGGAGCACATCATTTTCTGCCCTCTCGAGGAGCCGGGACGGTTGCCCTCGCCGTCGAAGTCTGCCGCGGCGGCGCTCAAGGAGACCGACCGGGAGATGGTGGTCGAGGCCCTGCGCCGGGCCGAGGGGAACAAGTCCGAGGCCGCTCGTCTCCTCGGAATGGCCCGGAGCTCGCTGCTCTACCGAATCAAGCTCTACGGGATTGAACGGGACTGAGCGGCGCCTCATGGCGTCACCCACGGGCCGCGCGCCAGGCCGTGAGCGGCGGGAAGCTGTCCCCGACTGGCCATCGACGACCAGGCGTCGCCCGCCAGCACGACGTGGTCCAGTACCCGGATCCCCGCGATCTCGGCCACCTGGCACAGGCGATGGGTGACGCTCAGGTCGTCGGCCGACGGCTCAGGATCCCCGCTTGGATGGTTGTGGGCCACCACCAGAGATTTCGACCCGGTTCGGAGCGCCTCGCCAACAAGGCCAGCCACGTCGAAGATCGTGTGCTCGGCGCTGCCCCTGGTCACGAGACCGGAGCGCAGCACGCGACCGCGCGAGCATAGGTACAAGGCATGGAGTTCCTCATGGGGCAGGTTCCCGATGCGCGGCCCGAACCAGTCGACCACGTCGTGAGCCCTGGCGACGTGGGGCCGAGCCTGGTGGCGATGGAGTCGCCGTGCGAGCTCGAAGCCCGCGTGGATGCGGGCGGCCGTGGTGACGCCGCACCCGGCCACGTTGGCGAGCGCGGCTGCGGACTGGCGAGAAACGGAGCGGGCGTCGCCGTAGGCCTCGATGAGCTTGCGGGCAGCATGGCGGCCTGCCACGAGGTGGAGGAGGTCGTCGGTCCCGAGTTCGTCGGGTCCGAGGCGTAGGTAGTCGGACGGTGTGGTCATGGCGCGCCGTCTCGCAAGGCTCGTGCCAACGGTGAAAGGTAGGTTTTGCTCATGGCACCAGGAAGTCGGCGACGGACGTCCGTCGACAGCACGCCGAAGGCTTGACGTCCCAAACGGTCAAGGGGCGGTGACGGACCTCAGGCCAAAAAACGCCGGCGCGATAGCCGGGCCGCATGTTCCCGACCCTCTACAAGATGCAGACGCCCATGGGCGAGCTGCCGTACAACACCTGGGGTCTCTTGCTCACGGTCGCGTTCTTTGCGGCCGCGCTCGTCGTCCACCGGCGGTCTGCCCGCGTCGGGATCGACCCCGACAAGATGGTCGGTCTCTACGTGATCGCCATCGTCGCGGGCCTGGCGGGTGCGCGCCTGCTGCACTACCTCGGCGCCAGGGACACCGAGTTCTACGACAACCCGATGGTCTACTTCGACCTTTCCAAGGGGGGATTCGCGGTCCTCGGGGGGGTCATCGGGGCCGCGGTGCTGGGCATCATCTACGGACTCGTGCGTGGCATCCCCGTCCTGAAGATGGCCGATGTCGTGGCACCCGCGGTCATCCTCGGCATGAGCATCGGGCGCGTAGGCTGCTTCTTCGCGGGTTGTTGCCATGGGCGCACCGTCGCGCTGCCGGAAGGGGCCCTCTCGCTCCTGCCCGAGAGCTTCGGTGGCGGACAGCTCTGGTTCGTGGCTGGACCGCCGTTCCTCGTGGAGCTCACGCGGCACGGCGTGGGCACGAACGGGCAGGTTGTCCTGGCGACCCAGGTGTACGATGCCGTCGTACTCGCTGGGCTGTTCGCCGTGCTGAGCTGGCTCTGGCACCGGCGCCTGTTCGACGGCCAGGTGTCGGGCACGGCGATGGTTCTCTACGGCATCTGGCGCCCCTTCGTGGAGAGCCTCCGCGGGGACGAGATCCGGGGCACCGATCACTTCGGCTCGTTGACCACGTCGCAGGTGGCGTCCATCGGGGTCCTCGCGGCAGGCCTCCTCCTGCTTGCGGTTCGTTTGCGGCACGGCGTGGCCCCCGAGACGCCCTTCGCGCCGACGGATGAAGACCTGACCAGCGGCTCGGCGCCGCGGATCTAGGGAGTCGCGTAGCGGTCGAGCCAGGCCCCGATGTGGGGGAAGACGTCGTCGCTCGCCCGCTCGCCGAGCCCGAGATCCACGTGGCCGTAGCCCGACACGAGCGTGAACGTGCGCGGTCCACCCATGGCCTCGACGAAGGCGCGAACCCACTCCGGTCGACCGATCTCGTCGCGCGAGCCGGCAATGCCCAGGGTCGGCACCGTGACGCCGCCGAGCTCGGCTAGCCAGTCGCGCTCGCCGTCTGCGCTCTCGAATCGCTCGTGCTCGATCATCCGGCCAAAATGCTGCATCTCCTCGCGGAACATCGGCGAGACGATGGCGCCCAACAGCTTGCGCTCGGTCTCGCCCGAGACGTTCTCGGTGTTGTAGATCCGCTCCTGCAGCCGCCCGGGCGTCAGGGGCCCGAGCGCTGCTGCAGCCTCGGCGGCAACCGGCGTCTCGAACCACCAGAGGGAGGCGCCGCCAGCCTTGAATCCCGCGGCGGCCAGCCCCACCAGGGGCGCGTCGCGCTCGAACGTGCCCGGGCTCCCCACGAGCACCATTGCGCTGAGGTTTTCAGCGCCACCGAGCGCCGCGTAGATGCCACCGACCATGCCCCCCATGCTGTGGCCGACATAGGCGAGGCGGTGCTGGCCCGTCACCCGTTGGACGTGCTCAACCGCGGCCGCCACGTCGTGACGGCCGTAGTCATCGACGGTCCAGCCGCTCAGCTGCGGCATGCCGTCGGCGTCTCGGCGCGCGAGCCCGTGGCCCCTGAGATCGAGCAGCCATGCGTCGTAACCCCGATCAACCAGCCAGCGGGCCAGAGAATGCTGGCTGTCGAGGTCCCAGAAGCGGTGATTGCTCGCGATTCCGTGGACGAGCAGCACGGCGGGTCCCCGGCCGGGGTGGTGGTGCAGCGCGATGGCAGCCCCGTCTGGCGTCTCCAACCAGGTGTTCGTAGCCAGCGGACACGCGTCGATGACGTCGATCTCGGCGGAGCAGGCGAGGAGCAGCAGCGAGAGCATCGGCGAAGCTGGCGCCGTATTTCGTGCCGCTTCCCGTGGCGAGCGGATGGACTCTGCCGCGGTCGCGGCGATCGCGGTAGGGCGGGCGAACTCGCGGTCTCCCCACCATGTTGTTCTGGGTCTCGTTCGCTCTCGCCCTCACGCTCGACGACGCCTGGCGGGCGACCGAGTCGAGGGGGCTCGACGCGGCCATGATCGAGGAGCAATACCGGATGAGTGCGACAGCGCGGGTGGCTGCCTGGTCGCTGCTCGCGCCGAAGTTTGTCGTGCGAGGCAGCTACACCCGCAACGACGAGGAGATCACTTTCGACCCGAACGCGCTCATCCCCGAGGAGTTCGCGTCGATCATCGAGCCCAGCGAGCCACTGGTCATGCGGAAGTTGAGCTACTTCGATGCGAGTATGTCGGTGGTACAACCTATATTCGCGCCAAGTTCCGTGGCCACGGTGGTCGCGGCGGGGCAGGACACGCGCGCGGCCGCCGAGGACCGTGACGCGCACCGCTCGATGCTCCGCGCAGGGGTCGCGAGCGCGTTCTGGGGCGCCCTGGTGGCCCGGGAGGCGGTGGCCATCTCCGGCACGGCCGTGGCCAGCGCGGAGCGGCACCTCGACCTGGCGAGGCGCCGGGTGCTCGCCGGGAGCGCCTCGCGACAGGTCGAGCTGCAGGCCGAGCTGGCCCTGTCTCGGGCGCGCCGGGATCTCGCCGCCGCCGAGGAGTCTAGGTCTATCGCGGAGAATGCGCTCGCCAGTCTCACGGGGTGGCCCGCGCGGGCCGATCTCGAACTCCCGCCGGCGCAGACGCTCCCGTTCGAGAGCGTCGAGGTGGCGCTCGCTACCTCGCTCGAGCAGCGTGCCGACGTCCGCGCGTCGCGGTTTCGAGAGGCGGCGTCGAGGTCGGCCAGCTGGGCGCAGGGGCTGGACTGGTTGCCGGCCATCGACGGGCGCTTCACCTACGCCTGGACGGAGAACACCAGCGCGTTCAACGACAAGACCGAGTTCTGGATGGTCGTCGTCGAGAGCGAGTGGGTGCTGTGGGACGGGGGCTACCGTCTCTCTGAGCAGCTGCGATCGAGCTCGCAGGTGCGTCTCGCGGTGCTTGCCCGTCGTGACGCCGAGGACCACGCCGAGCAGGAGGTCCGCGCCGCCTTCCTCGCAGCCGAGCGTGCGGGCGCGGCGCACCACGCCGCCGAGCGAGAGGTAGCGCTCGCCGACGAGAACGCGCGCCTCGCCGCGGTTGCGTTCGACGCGGGCACGATCACCTTCCTCGACCTGGAGGACGCCCGGCTCGGCCTGTCGGCAGCCCGCTTCGCGGAGCTCCAGACGCGCGCGCAGCGCGAGCTCGCCATCGTGGAGTTGCTCGACGCGACCGGGCGGCTGTAACCGTCGCCAGGCGGCTTGGCCGGCTCGAAGGGCTGTCGTACGCTGGCGGCTCGATGCAGCATCCCATCGTCCACGTCGCGCACGCGGAGCTTCGGCAGGTGGCGCGCGACGTCAACACCGTGCTGCTCACCGTGCTCTTCCCGCTGTTCCTCTTCCCGGGTGCGGTCTGGGGCATGACGCAGGTGGGGTCGCTGCGCGAGGGCTGGGAAGAACGGCTCCGCCCGGCCGTGGCCGTGGAGGGCGCCGCGCGCGAGCCCCTGCCCGCGGACGTCGTGGAGGCGGTGGGCACGCCCGCTGCGGCGCGCCTTACGTGGCGCCCCGGCGAGGTGGAGATCGCCTATCGAGCTTCCGATCCCGAGTCGGTCATCGCGCGCGACCGTCTCGTGGATGCGTTCGACGACCCCTGGCCCCTCGAGACGCATGACGTGGCGCCCGCTAGCGAGGCACTCTCAGTCGTGGTTGCCCGTGTTGTCCCGCTGATCCTCGTGGTCCTGAGCCTCTTCGCCTCGATGTACCCGGCGGTCGAGGCGGTGGTCGCCGACCGCGAGCGGGGCACTCAGGAAACCAGTCTCAGCACGGCGGCGCCACGCTGGGTGTTCCTCGCAGGCAAGCTGGTGGCGGTGGCCGCGATCACCCTGTTCGCGGTCTCGGCGGCGGTCTTGAGTGCCGCCGCCACGCTGGTACACGTGGCGGTGCTGGTGGGCGCCGACATCGCCGTCGATCCCCTGCGCCTGCTCGCTATCTTCCCGCTGGCCGTGCTGACCGCGCTCTACGGCGCCTGCGTCTCGCTCCTGGCCGCCGCGCCCACCCGGTCGTTCAAGCAAGCGCAGAACACGGCCTCGGCCGCCGTCACCGCGGTGATGTTGCTGGCGCTCGTCGGTGTGCTCCCCCGCGCGGAACTCGACTCGGGCCTTGGCTGGCTACCGGTTTCGAACGCGGTTCTGGTCATGCGGGCCTGGCTGGAGGGCGACGCGCCGTGGGGCTGGACGGGCGTCGCGGCGGGGGAGTTGCTGCTGCTGGGCGCCGCGTCGGTCTGGCTTGCCACCCGCTGGCTGCGACCGGGGAGCCTCGCGTGATCGAAGTCGAAGGACTCACCCGGCGCTTTCACGACCGAGAGCTCGGGACGATCACCGCCGTCGACCACGTGAGCTTCCGTGCCGGTCCCGGCGAGATCGTCGGTTTGCTCGGCCCCAATGGCGCTGGCAAGACCACCACCATGCGCATGCTCGCCACCCTGATCGTCCCCGACGAGGGCACGGCGAGGGTCAATGGCCACGATGTCCGGCTCGACGCTGCCGAAGTGCGACGGTCCATCGGCTACTTGTCGGCAAGCACCGGGCTGTACGGGAGACTGACCGCTCGCGAAGTGCTCGAGTACGTCGCCCGGCTGCAGGGCTGCGCCGACGCGGCGGGTCGTGCCGACGCGCTCGTCGCGCGCTTCGAGATCGAGCGCTTCGCGCATGTCACGTGCGACCGGCTGTCAACCGGCATGAAGCAGAAGGTGAACATCGCGAGAGCGCTCGTGCACGACCCGCCCGTGTTGATCTTCGACGAGCCGACATCCGGCCTCGACGTGCTCGTGGCGCAGCAGCTCTTCACCGTGCTCGAGGAGGCGCGAGCTGCTGGCAAGTGCGTGCTGTACAGCACCCACATCATGGGCGAGGCGGAGCGGTTGTGCTCGCGCGTGGTTGTCATCCACGGCGGGCGAGTGCGGGCGGAGACAAGCCTCGATGAGCTGCGTTCCCGGGCACCCGACGGGCGTCTCGAGACCGCGTTCATCGACCTCGTTGCAGGTTCCTCGGCCTGATGCGCGCGCGCGCAGCGTTTCGCGACCTCGGCGTGGTGCTGCGCTTCGAGCTGCTGCAGCACTTGCGTGACCCCGCGACGATCGTCTTGATGCTGCTCGTGCCGCTCCTGGTGTACCCGCTCGCGGGCTGGGCGGGACACCGCGCGCTTTCCAACATGGAGGTCGAGGCCCAGGCGCGCGTGTTCGACGTGGCCGTCGAGCCGCCAATCCCCTTGCCTGCGAACCTCGCGCCGAAGCCGCTGGCCCCCTCGGCGACAATCGTCGCCACCGGCCTGGTGGACGTGGCGGCACGGGTGCACGAGGGGCAGGTCGAGCTCTGGTGGGACAGCCGATCCCCCGACTCGACCGACGCCCGATCGCGGCTCAAGGCTGCGATCACCGAGCACCGGCGGTCCCAGGCCGCGCTGCGGGTGACGGTGCGCGACGAGGAGTCCGAGGGCGACGCTGCCAGGAGCCGCGCGGCCCGTTTCGCCCCCCTGCTGCTCCTGTTCACCCTGCTTTCCGGCGCGCTGTACACGGCGCTCGACGTCGTCACCGGCGAGCGGGAACGGGGCACGCTGGAGACCCTGATGGTCTCGGCTCGTTCGCGGGCGACCGTCGCTGCCGCCAAGTTCCTGGTGGTGACGGCCTTCAGCCTCGTGTCGGCAGGCGTGTCCCTGGGGCTGGGCGCGGGAAGCCTCGCGCTCCTGGGCGGGTTGCGGCTGGGCGTCGGCGAGGTGGTGGGGACGGCGCTCTTGCTGGTTCCCCTCGCCATTCTCGTGGCCGCGATGGTGACGCTCGCCGCGGCATGGGCCCCCGACTTCAAGTCTGGACAGGTCCTGGCCCTGCCGGTCATGTTCGTGCCGCTGCTCCCGGCCTCGGTCGCGGCCTTGCCGGGCTTCCCCCTGACGCCGTTCACCGCGCTCCTCCCACTCGGAGGCACGTCCCTGGCGATTCGCGCCGTGCTGGACGGCACCGCCGCTTGGCCCCTGGTGGGGCTCGCCCTCGGCTCGACCACCGCCTACGCCGTGGCCGGGGTGTGGGCGACGGCGCGCCTCCTCGGCCGCGAGTCGGTGCTCCTCGGCGCGCGAGGCCCGGGCGAGCGCCGTGCGCGCGGCGACTTCCGCGCCGAGGCCCTGATCACCTTCGCGCTCGCCGCGCTCGCGCTCTGGTTTCTCGGCCAGGCCGCGCAGTCGCGACACTTGCTCGGCGGGCTCGCCTTCACGCAGGTTGGGCTCTTCTTGCCCCTCGCCCTGCTGGCGCCCTGGTGGCTCGGCTTGCCGGTGCGCGAGCGCCTGCAACTGCGCTGGCCGGCGTGGACCGAGCTGGCCCGGGGCGCGATCGTCGGCCTGTGCTTGCCCGGCCTCGCGCTGACGGTGGGGCAGTTGCAGGCCCTGCTGCTCGACTCGCCTTCGGGTCTACTCGCTGGACTCCTCGACCCGACGACGCCCATCGCCTTGACCATGCTGTGCCTCGCAATCTTGCCAGCGATCTGCGAGGAGCTGCTCTTCCGTGGCGCATTCCTCGGCCTGTGGAAACGCCCGGCCAGCCCGTGGTCGGCGGTGCTCGCCACATCGCTGGCGTTCGGCGCCTTGCACGCGAGCATCTTCCGCCTCGCCCCGACCGCCGCCCTCGGCGTGGTGCTGGGCGCGCTGGCGCTGCGATCGCGCAGCGTGGTGCCGGGGATCGCCGCCCACGGCATCAACAACGGGATCGCCGTGCTCGGTGGCTACGGCTTCTTGTCGCTTGAACCCGGCCCGATCGCCTGGACCAGCGCCGCGGTGGCGCTGGTCGTCGGGCTCCGCCGCGCCTAGCCGCGTTCCGCGCGGCGCCCGCGCCCGGCGAGGTCGCGAAGTACCTCGCCCACCGGCTTGTCCTCGTAGAGCATCGCATACACCTGCTCGGTGATGGGCATCTCGACCGCCTCGCGCTGCGCCAACTGCCACGCGCTCCGGGCGGTGACCACGCCCTCGGCCACCTGGCCCAGCTCGTCGAGCACTTCCCCGAGCGAACGTCCCTTGCCGAGGCCGAGGCCCACGCGCCGGTTACGGCTCAGGTCGCCGGTGCACGTGAGCACGAGGTCGCCGAGGCCGGCGAGCCCCATCATCGTGAGCGGGTTGGCGCCACGCTTCATCGCCACCCGCGAGATCTCGGCGAGCCCACGGGTGATGAGCGCGGCACGCGCGTTGGTCCCGAGCCCGGCGCCGTCCGACACGCCACAAGCGATGGCCATCACGTTCTTCAGGGCGGCGCCGAGCTCGACGCCCACGACATCATCGGTGTCGTATACGCGGAAGAAGCCGCCGTGCAGTGCCTCGGCGGCGGCGTGGTTGGCCACCGGGTCGCGACTCGCGACCACCACGGCGGTGGGCATGCCCATCGCCACCTCGCGCGCGAATGACGGACCGCCGAGGGTGACCAGCGGTTGCCCCGGACGCAGGCCGTGGACCAGGATCTCGTCCATCGTGTAGAGCGTGTCGACCTCGATGCCCTTGGTGGCGCACACCACGGGCGCGGCGCGTGGCAGGGAGTGGGCGAGCTCGGGGAGAATGGAGCGGAGCGCGGTCGAGGGGACGGCCTCGACGCACACCTCGGCATCCTCGAGCGCGTGCCCCATGTCGCCCGTGACGGCCAGCCCCTGGGGGAAGTCCAGGCCCGGCAGGTAGCGCGCGTTCTGGCGCTCTGCCTGCATCACCTCGGCACGCTCGGCGTTGTGGTCCCATAGTCGCGCACGGTGGCCCACGCGGGCGGCCTGCATGGCCAGCGCCGTTCCCCACGAGCCCGCGCCGATGATGGCGACGTTCAGGAGGCCTCCCAGTCGGCGAAGAAGGAAACTCGACGGGTATCAACCGATGCCGGCCTCGCCCGGGGCCGCGCCCACTCCCGCAGTTCCTTGAGCCGATCGTCCATGGTCACCGCGAGCGGGATGCTGTCTCGCGCCACGCGCGACAGGTCCTCCTGGCGCAGTTCGCGCTCCGCCGAGAAAGCCACGAACATGGCCGCGACGATGAGCTGCTCGAGCTCGGCACCCGAGAACTTGTCGGTTTCCTCGGCGATCTGCAAGAGGTCGAACTGGTCGGGCTCGCGTCCGCGTCGCCGCACGTGGATGTCGAGGATCTCCAGGCGCTCGTGCACGTTGGGCAGATCCACGAAGAAGATCTCGTCAAAACGTCCTTTACGCAGGAGCTCGGGCGGGAGGGCGCGGACCTCGTTCGCGGTGGCCACGACGAACACGGGCTTGGTCTTCTCCTGCATCCACGTGAGGAAGGCACCGAACACCCGGCCGCCTCCCTGGTCCTGCAGGAAGGCCTTCTCGATCTCGTCGATCCAGAGCACGGCGGGGGCAATCGACTCGGCGATGCGGATGGTGTCGCGCAGGCCCTCCTCGGCGCGCCCGGCGAAGAGGGCCGCCACGTCCAGGCGCAAGAGCGGCACGCGCCAGAGATCGGCCACCGCCTTGGCGGACAGCGACTTGCCGCATCCCTGGACGCCGAGGAGGAAGAGGCCCTTGGGCTCGGGCAGGCCGAAGGCGCGCGCGCGGTCGCTGAAGCCAGCCTGCCGCTGGCCCAGCCAGTCCTTGAGGTTGCCGAGGCCGCCAATGTCGGAGGTGCCGACCTCGGGGCGGATGAACTCCAGGAAGCGCGACTTGCGCAGCAGCCTCGCCTTCTCGTCGATCAGGAGGGCGAGGTCGGTGGGCGCGAAACGGTCGCCATCGACCAGCACGCGCGCGTAGGCCCGCTTGATTTCCTTCTCGGTCAGGCCGAGCGACGCCGTGACGAAGGCCTCGAACAGATCCGGGCTCAAGTCGATCTTCTGAGACTGCAGGAGGACCGCCAGGACCCTTGCCACCTCCTTGCGCGCGGGGAGCGGGACGTCGAGCACGGCGAAGTCCTTCTCGAGCTCCTGCGGGATGACAAGCGCCGAGGCCAGCACGAGGATGGCCTGGCGCCTTGCGCCGAGCTCGTGCTCGAGATCCCGGAGGCGTCGGGTAACGGCGGCGTCGGTGATGTTCGCGTGGAGATCCTCGAACACGAACAGCGCTGGCGCCTGGATGCGGCCGACGCGCTCGAGCGCCACGACCGGGTCGCGGGTGGCGGGTTCGTCGGCCAGGCCGTCGCCTTGCAGGCCCGTGGTCTGGCGCCAGCGGTAGCACGCGAGCCCGTTGTGCGCGCACATGCGCTCGATACCACGTTCCACTCTCTCCTCCTCGGGCGAGAGCGCGTAGAGCAAGGAGTAGCGGGCCGCGAGCATGTGGGGAATGCGCGCGAGGACCTCGTCCATGGGCCAATGGTATCGCGCCGGATAGTTGCCGCCGGTGCGGATTGGCGTGGTCATCTCGGCGGCGGGTGGGGTGCAGGCCACGCACACGACCGTCCACCTGCTCGCCGCCGCACGCGAGGCGGGGTGGACAGTTCGAGTGGTAGAACCAACGGACTTCGACGTTGACGAGCGCGGTCGTGTCCAGCTCCGCGCCTTCGTGCTCGACCAGATTCCGCCTGATCGCGAGACGATCGTGGCCCGCTTGCGGGCCCGCGACCTCGAGCGTCGCCAGCTCGAGGCCGCCGCGCTCGATGTCATGGTGCTCCGGGTCAACCCGCTCGACACGGCAGTGCTCACGATGGCCCAGCTGGTCGCGGCCAGCGGCGTCGCCGTCGTCAACGACCCGGCCGCGCTGGTCCGGACCACCCACAAGTCCTGGCTCGCGGCGCTCCCCCCGGATGTGCCGCGCCCGCTCGGGATCGTCACCCGCTCGCGCGCTGCTGCCGAGCGATTCGCGTCGGGCATGCCGGGGGGGCTGGTGCTCAAGCCGGCCCGGTCGTGCGGGGGGCGCGGCGTCCAACTCCTGCGCGGGCGGGCGGCCCGCCGGGGACTCGAGGCAGCCTTCGCCGCCGCCGGCGAGGCGGGCGACGGCTACGTCGTGGTGCAAGCCTACTTGCCGGAGGCGTCTCTCGGCGAGAAGCGCCTCCTGTGGCTCGATGGGGAGCTCGTGGGTGGCTACCTGCGGCGCCGCGCCCCGGGCGAATTCCGTCACAACTTGAAGCATGGCGCCGAGCCCGCGCCCTGCGAGGTGACCCGCGCCGAGCGCGAGGCCGTCGCCGCGCTCACGCCGCACTTGCTCCACGAGCGAATCTGGCTGGCGGGGATCGACGTCATCGGCGCGCGGATCGTTGAGGTCAACGTGTTGAACCCCGGCGGCGCGCACTTTACGAGCGCCTTCAGCGGGCGCGACGTGGGTACGAGGCTGGTGGAGAGCCTCGCCCGGCGCGCCCACGCCACCACGCCCATCGAGGTGCCCGCGAAATGACCAAGAAGAAGAACAGCGATACCGACGACGACTTCGACCGTGAAGACTTCGCCGAACTGCGCACTCTCACGCGCAAGCAAGTGCTCGACATGCTCCGCCGCGGCGAGACGCTGGAAGATGCCGACCTCCGCGGCCTCGACCTCTCCGGCGTCACCTTCGACGGCGCCAACCTGACCAATGCCAAGCTCGGGGAATCCAACCTGCAGCGAGCCTCGTTCCGGGGGACGACGCTGGTGGGTGCTAGCTTCTGGAACGCCAACCTGCGCGAAGCCAGCCTCGACGGGGCAAATCTCGAGGAGGCCGACTTTGACTACTGCAACCTCGACGGCGTGAGCTTCAAGGACGCGAAGGTAAAAAGGGCCATCTTCCCGGTGAAACGATTGCCCATCGAGCAGGTGCAGCGATCGGTCCGCACCGGCGAGCGCGTGCGCATGGAGCCCATCCGGCACGAAGACGAAGATTGACGGAACCGTGTCGCGCGGGGGATTGTCAGGCCAGTAGGCTCACCACGCGTGGATATCCTCTTCGCCGCCCTGGGGTTCCGCTCGGCCGCTGCGCTGCGGCTCGGGGCCAGCTCCACCGACAGCGAGCTCGTGTCCCGCTTCCTCGCGGGCGAGCGCGCCGCCTTCGACGAGATCGTCGTTCGCTACCAGTCTCGCATCTACTCCCTCTGCTTGCGGTGGCTGGGCGACCCCGAGGTGGCCGAGGAAACGGCCCAGGACGTCTTCGTGGCTGCCTTCAGAGCGCTGGGGGCGTTCCGAGGCGAGAGCAGCTTCTCCACCTGGATCTTCCGCATTGCCGTCAACCACTGCCGCAACGTGCGCCTTCATCGGCACCGCCGCGGCTACGGTCGCCACGAGGTGATCGACGCGCCGCGCGGCGACGACGAGGAGCTCCCGGCCCGGCAAGTGGCCGACGAGGCCGATCCCGGCGCCGACCGCGGTGTTCACCAGCGCGAGGCCGGCTCGCTGGTGCAGGCGGCGCTCGCCGAGCTCGACGATGAGCACCGGCAGGTGCTCATCCTCCGCGATGTCGAAGATCTCGCTTACGAGGAAATTGCTGACATCCTCGACTTGCCGCGAGGAACGGTGAAGAGCCGGATCCACAGGGCCCGCGGTGAACTTGCCAACCGGCTCGCGCGGCGGGTACGCGCAGCAGACGTGCTCTGATGGACACCTTCTTCGCCCGCAACCGCCTCAGCGCCTACCTCGATGGCGAGCTGAGCGCCGCCGAGGCCCGCGAGGTCGAGGCGGCGATTGCCCGCGACGCCGGCCTGCGCGCCGAGCTGGAGCAGATGCGCGCGGCGATCGAGCTCCTCCGCGCGGAGGGGCTCGTCAGTGCCCCGGTGGGCTTCGCGGCGCGTGTCCGCGACCGCGTGGACGACGAGCCCATGCGCGTGGGCTGGCGCCTATGGGTGACGCAGATCCGTCCCGAGGCGGTGATGCTCGCCGCCGCTGCCTTGCTGGTGGTGGTGTACGTCGGGCACAGGCGCGAACACCCGCCCGCGACCATCCCCGGCACCGAGGCGGTGGCCACCGGCGGTGCCTTCGGTGGCGACGAGGGGGGCGTCGAGGGGAGCTCGGAGCCGGGGCCGCCCGGCGAGGTCCAGGCCGCGGCGCCGCCCGTCGACACGACGGATGCTGTCGCGAGCGGATCGACGATGCTGAACGAC
>VGRQ01000008.1 GCA_016875315.1 Deltaproteobacteria bacterium
GGCGGGGCAAGTGATCGCGCGGCTGTGGACCGCCGAGGTGGGGAGCGCCGTGGCCGAGCTGCGGCTCTTGTCGCAGGACCCGGTGCTCCGCGCCGCCGCCGAGGGACGCCTCCGCGCGCTGGGCGCCCCGGCCGACGCCGGCGTCGATGGCACCTGGAACCTGCGCGCGCCCATCGGCGGGGTGGTCACGGCGCGGCTGGTCGACGCGGGCAGCTTCCTCGCGCCGGGCGCGGCGCTGGCGGAGGTCGCCCCCGACGCGGCGCGGCTGGCCGAGTTCTACACGCTCGTTCCCCCGCCCGTCGGCACGCCCGTGAGCTTCTCGGACGGCGTCGACACCTTCGCCGGCACCGTCCAGGGCGTGCTCCCCGCCGGCAACGCCGCCGGAACCGGCGTGCGGGCCATGCTGGAGGCGCAACCCGCGGTGGGGCGCCCGCTCCTGGCCACCTGGGACGAGGCCCTGCCCGAGGGCCTGTGGCTCCCGCGCGCCGCCGTGGTCGACACCGGCGCGCGCGCGGTGGTGTTCGTGGTCGACGGCGCCACGGCGCAGCCACGCGCCGTCCACGTGGCGGCGCGTTCGGAGAGCGAGGTGATGGTACACGGGATCGACGCCGCCGATCGCGTCGTCGCTAGCGGCGCCTTCTGGCTCGACGCCGACACGCAGGTGGCGGGCGGCGGCCACGCCGGCCACGGGGGACACTGAGCGTGCTCGCGCGGCTCGTCACCTGGTCGGGACAGAACCGGCTCGTCGTCTACCTGCTGTCCCTCGCGCTGGCGCTCGGGGGGCTCTGGGCGGCGCGGAACAGCCCGCTCGACGCCGTGCCCGACCTCTCCGACCCGCAGGTCATCGTCTACGCCGAGTGGATGGGGCGCTCGCCGCAGCTCGTGGAAGACCAGGTCACCTACCCGCTGGTGACCGGTCTCCAGGCCCTCCCCGGCGTGCGCGCCGTGCGCGGCTTCACCATGTTCGGGATGTCGTTCACCTACGTGCTCCTGGGCGACGACGTCGACCCCTACTTCGCACGTTCCCGGGTGGCGGAGCGCCTCCAGGTGCTCTCCGCCAAGCTGCCCCCCGACGCCGAGGTGTCGCTCGGTCCCGACGCCAGCGCGGTGGGCTGGGTGTACCAGTACGCGCTGGTCGACACCACCGGGCGCCGCTCCATCGACGAGCTTCGGCAACTACAAGACTGGAACCTGCGCTTCGTGCTCGAAGGGGTAGACGGCGTGGCCGAGGTGGCCACCGTCGGTGGCTACGACCGGCAGCTCCAGGTGACGGTCGACCCCGAGCGACTCCGCGCCGCCGGGCTCTCCCTGCGCGACCTGACGAGCGCGCTGGCCCGGAGCAACCGGGGGGTGGGCGGTCGCACCATCGAGGCGGCGGGTCGCGAGCTGTACGTGCAGGGCACCGGCTACCTCGACGGGCCCGAGGCGCTGGAGCAGGTGGTGGTGGGGCAGAGCGGGGGCGCGCCGGTGCCCCTGGGCGCGGTGGCCAGCGCCGCGTGGGTGCCGGCCGAGCGCCGGGGCGTGGCCGATCTCGACGGCCGCGGCGAGGCGGTCGGTGCCATCGTCGTGGCGCGGCAGGGCCAGAACGCGCTGGCGGTGATCGACGCGACGAAAACCGCCCTCGCGAGCGCGAAGTTGCCCGAGGGCGTCGAGGTGGTGCCGGTGTACGACCGCTCCACGCTCATCCGCGAGTCGGTGGCCACCCTTGGCCTCTCGCTGGCCGAGGAGATGCTCGTGGTGGCGGTGTTGCTGGCGGTGTTCCTCCTGCACGCGCGGTCGGTGATCGTCCCCATCGTGGTGTTGCCGGTGGCGGTGCTGGCGAGCTTCATCCCGATGTACTTCATCGGCGTCACCCTCAACATCATGTCGCTGGCCGGCATCATCGTGGCGGTGGGCGACATGGTCGACGCGGTGGTGCTGCTGGTGGAAAACGCGGCGCGGCGCGCCGAGGATCGTCCCGGGGAGGATCGCACCGAGGTGGTGCTCGCCGCCGCGCGGGAGCTGGCGGCGCCGCTGGTGTCCTCGCTCCTCTTGATCGCGGTGTCCTTCCTGCCGATCTTCGCGCTGCAAGGCCAGGAGGGTCGGCTCTTCGGCCCGCTGGCGCTCACCAAGACCTTCGCGATGCTCTCCGCCGCGCTGTGTACGCTCACGCTGGCGCCGGCGCTGGCCGTGGCGCTCTTGCGCGGGCCCATCCCGCGGGAGGCCGACAACCCGGTGAATCGGCGGTTGCGGGCGCTCTACCGGCCCGTGGTGGGCCTCGCCACGCGACGCCCGTGGCCCTTCGTGGCGCTGGCGCTCCTGGCCACCGTCGCCACCGTGCCCGTGTACCGCTCGCTCGGTCGCGAGTTCATGCCCCCGCTCTACGAGGGCAGCATCCTCTACATGCCGGTCACCCTGCCCGGGGTGTCGATCGAGGAAGCACGCCGCTTGTTGCAGGAGCAAGACCGTCGCATCGCCGCCATCCCCGAGGTGGCGCGGGTGTTCGGCAAGGCCGGCCGCGCCGAGACCGCCACCGACCCGGCGCCGCTGTCGATGTTCGAGACCACCGTCACCCTGCAACCGCGCGAGGCGTGGCGGGAGGGCATCGACTACGACGACATCGTCGCCGAGCTCGACGCGGCCTTGCAGTTCCCCGGGGTGCAGAACGCCATCACCATGCCCATCCGGGCGCGGGTCGACATGCTCACCACCGGCATCCGCACCCCCGTGGGCGTCAAGGTGTCGGGGGACGATCTCGCTGCCATCGAGCATGCTGCGCGGCAGGTGGAAGCGGCGCTGCGAGCCGTCCCCGGCACGCGGAGCGCCTACGCCGAGCGGCAGCTCGCGGGGGTGTTCGTCGATGTCCAGCCGCGTCGCGACGCGCTTCTCGCCCACGGCGCGGTGGTCGACGACGTGCTCGACGTGGTCGACATCGGCCTCGGCGGCATGTCGCTGGGCAAGGTGTTCGACGGTCGCGCGCGCTACGACCTCGTGGCACGTTTCGGCCGCGACTTCCGCGGCAGCCCCGAGGCCCTCGGGCAGCTCTACGCCGACACGCCTGCCGGGCCGACGCCCCTCTCGCAGCTCGCCGACATCGTCACTCGCCCCGGCCCGGCGATGCTGGTCGACGAGGGGGGAAAGCTCGCTGCCTACGTGTACGTCGACCCGGGCGATCGCGACATCGGCGGCTACGTCGACGAGGCGCGGGCGGTGGTCGGCGCCCTCGACCTGCCTGGCGACATCGGCCTCACCTGGACGGGACAGTTCGAGTTCCTCGAGCGCGGCCAGGCTCGCATGGCGACGATCGCGCCGGTGGCGCTCTTGCTCGTGTTCCTGCTCACGTGGCTGTCGTTGCAGTCGGTGGCGGAGACCGCCATCGTGCTCTGCACGCTGCCCTTCTCCGTGCTCGGCAGCATCTGGCTGCTTGGCGCGCTCGACTACAACCTGTCGATCGCCGCGTGGGTGGCGATGATCGCGCTGGTCGGCGTGGGGGCGGAGGTGGGCACGGTGCTGGCCGTGTACCTCGACCTCGGCGTGAAGGAGGCGCTGGCGCGGGGCGAGCGCCTCACCCCCGGCCGCCTCGCGGAGGTAGCCGCCGAGAGCGCCGCCGGGCGCATGCGCGGCATGGTGCTGGCGCTGTTGATGAACCTCGTGGGGCTCTTGCCGGTGATGTTTGCCGAGGGCGCGGGGGCCGACCTCGCGCGGAGAATGGCCGGCCCGATGCTGGGGGGCCTGTTGACGCTGGGCTTCATGACCGCGCTGGTGCTCCCGGCGCTGTGGACGATCTGGAGAACGTGGCAGCTTCGCCGCGGCACGTTGGAGGTTGCGTGACGGGTTTGACGAGCGCCGAGGCCCGCGCAAGGCTGGTGACGGCCGGTCGCAACGAGCTGCAGCGCGAGGAGGCCACGCCCCCGTGGCGGATCCTCGCGCGGCAGTTCGCCTCGCCGGTGATCGCGCTGCTCGGCGTGGCCGCCGTGGTGGCGGCGGGCATGGGCGAGTGGATCGACGCCGCCGCCATCGGGGCGATCGTGCTGCTCAACGGCATCGTCGGCTTCATCCAGGAGTACCGCGCCGAGCGCGCGGTGCTGGCGCTGCGCGACATGACGGCGCCCCGGGCCCGCGTGCGTCGCGACGGCGTCGTGGTGGTCATCCCGGCGGCCGAGGTGGTGCCCGGCGACGTCGTGCTCGTGGAAGAGGGCGACCTCGTGGCGGCCGACGCCCGGGTGGTACATGCCCACGCGCTGCGCAGCAACGAGGCCGCGCTCACCGGGGAGAGTGTCCCCGTGGACAAGGAACCCGGCCCCGGGCGCGGCGACCGGCCCCTCGCCGAGCGGCTCGACATGCTCTTCGCCGGCACCGCCGTGGTCCACGGCACGGGCGAGGCCGAGGTGCTGGTCACCGGCATGAACACCGAGCTGGGCAAGGTGGCCAGGCTCCTGGCCACCGCCGAGAAGGCGGAGACACCGCTGCAGGTTCGGCTCGGCGAGGTGAGCAAGACGCTGGTGAAGCTGTCGCTCGGCGTGGTGGCGCTGGTGGCCATCCTCGGCGCCCTGCGCGGGCAGCCCCTGTTCGAGGTCCTGCTCGGCGCGGTGTCGCTGGCGGTGGCGGCGGTGCCCGAGGGCCTCCCGGCCGTGGTCACCATCGCGCTGGCGGTGGGCGTGCAGCGCATGGCGCAGCGCAACGTGCTGGTGCGTCGCCTGCCCGCGGTGGAAACGCTCGGGTCGGCCACGGTGGTGTGTACCGACAAGACGGGCACGCTCACCACGGGGCGCATGACGGTGCGCGAGACCTGGGGGCCCGACCACCCGGGCATCTTCTTCGCGGCCGCCGCCTGCAACGAGGCCGACCTCGACGGTGCCTCGGGCGATCCCACCGAGCTGGCCCTGCTCGCCGCCGCCCGCGAGCGCGGCATCGAGCGCGCCGCCATCGAGCGCGACTACCCGCGGGGCGAGGTGAACCCCTTCGACAGCGAGCGCAAGCGCATGTCGATCGAGCGAGGCGGCACCTGGTACGTCAAGGGCGCGGTCGACCTCCTGCTCCCGCTGTGCCGGGCCGGTACCGATGGCGCGGCGGAGGCCAACGCCGACATGGGCGCCCGCGGGCTCCGCGTGCTGGCGGTGGCCCGGGGAAACGACGGCGAGCGCGACCTCGACCTGCTCGGCCTCGTGGGCATCGCCGACCCCCCGCGCACCGAGGCGATCGAGGCGGTGGCCCTCGCCCGGGCGGCCGGGATCGTGCCGGTGATGATCACCGGCGACCACCCCGCCACGGCCCGCGCCATCGCCACCGAGATGGGGATCCTGCGGCCGGGCGAGGAGATCGCCGATCGCGTCCACGCGCGCGTGACGCCCGAGGACAAGCTGCGCATCGTTCGGCAGTGGAAGGAGCGCGGCGCCATCGTGTCGATGACCGGCGACGGCGTGAACGACGCCCCCGCCCTGCGCGAGGCGCACATCGGCATCGCGATGGGCAAGACCGGCACCGAGGTCACGCGCGAGGCGGCCGACATGGTGCTGGCCGACGACAACTTCGCCAGCATCGTGGCCGCGATCCGAGAGGGACGCGCCATCTTCGACAACATCCGCAAGACGCTGGTTTACCTGCTCTCGGGCAACGCGGCGGAGCTCCTGGTGATGTTCGGCGCGGCGGTGGTGGGCCTGCCGGTGCCGCTCTTGCCGCTGCACCTGTTGTGGATCAACCTCGTGACCGACGGGCTCCCGGCGCTGGCGCTGGTGGTCGAGCCGCCCGAGCGCGACGTGTTGTCGCGACCGCCTCGCCCCGCCGACCAGCCGATGCTCGGTCGCCCGGAGTGGACGCGGGTGGTCTTGACCGGCGCGGTCGAGGCCGCGTGCGTGCTCGGGGTCTTCGCGTGGACCCTCGCGCGGGAGGACCTCGACGCGGCGCGCAACATGGCATTCTCGACGCTGGTGTTCTCCGAGCTGTTCCGCAGCTTCGCGGCGCGCAGCGACACGCGGATCTTCTGGGCGGTGGGGGCCTTCTCCAACCTGCGCCTGCTCGGGGTGGTGTTGCTCTCGGCGCTCTTGCAGATGGCGCTTCACCACACCCCGGCGCTCCAGGTGATTTTCCGGCTCCAACCGCTGACGTTGTTCGACTGCTTGCTGTCGGTGGGCCTCGCGCTGCTGCCGGTGACGGTGATCGAGGTGGTGAAGCTGGCGAGGCGGTGAGGGGGGCGGCTGGGGACCAGGCGGCCCGAAGTCCCGATCCTCGGGCGAGGTTTGGCACCTGGGGCCGGCGGGATCGTGGAAAAGTGACGGTTTCCAGGCCCCAAGTGCCGATCCTCACCGCCGGGAGGCGGGTCTCGCCCGCTTTTCGGTGCGAGATCGTCGCAAGCGAGGCCCGAAGTGCCCAACCTCCCGGGAGGTTGGCGACTTAGGTCCGGTCGCGGTTGTGTCGCGACGGGTTATTGCTCGATTGGGAGCGGATGGCTGCGGACGCGCTCCTCGCGGGCGTCGGCTCCGCAGGCACCGTCGTGGGTGCGGGGGGCCTGGAGCCCCGGCCGGTGCTCGGCACGGTGGCGCACGTCGATGCCGCGCGACCTCGAATGAGGCAGCGATCCTGCCCAAGACGTCACTGGGCTAGGAGGAGGCGTACCGCGCCGCCGACGGAACAGTCAACAGGTAGCCACATTCAAGAGGAGCGATACCGATGGGAGCCTGGGGCACCGGAAACTGGGATAACGACGATGCGCTGGACTGGATCGGCGAATTGGGCGAGGCGCGAGATCTTGAGCGGGTCTTGACCGGGCCGGGGACCGACACCGGGATGTGCTGCCGGGCACTCGCTGCGGCCGGGGTCATCGCCGCCGCCCTCGGGAGGCCTGGCGACGGAGTTCCCGACGAGGTGAAGTCGTGGCTGGAGTTCCACGGGCGCGAGTGCCCGCCGAGCCTCGCCGGGACCGCCTTGGTAGCCGGCTGGCCGCGATCAGTTCCGGCGCCCCTTGACATCCGCCGGAGCTAGCCGAGTGGTTTCGGCCGCCGACGGAGGCGGCTCAGATCACTCCGTTCACAACGTAGAACAAGGGTGAAGCCGACCCTCGCCGCGCTCGGCCGCGTGACCGGCCGCGAGGTGGGCAACGACGTCGGTGACATGCAGTCGCGACAGTGGTGCTACTTCGGCCAGGCTGGCGGCCCGCCGCCCCGGCCGGGGCTACCCCCGAAACCGCCCCGGATCGATCCCATGCTTGCGCAACAGCCGGTGCATCGTCTCCCGCTCCATGCCGGCCTCGATCGCCGCGCGGGTGACGTTCCCGCCGAGGCGTCGTAAGAGGCCGCTGAAGTAGTCGCGCGCCGCCGCGTCGATGGCGCGCTCCTGGGCGGCACGCCAGGTGCCGGCGGGGGCGGCCGGGGCCTGTCCCCCGTGCTCGGCGAGTTGCCCCGGGACGATGGTGTCGTCGTCGCAGAGCACGGCGGCGGCCTCCACCGCGTGCCGCAGCTCGCGCACGTTGCCCGGCCACTCGCCGCCCTCGAGCGCCGCCAGCGCCTCGGGCGAGAAACGGCGCGCCGAGGTGCCGTAGCGGGCACTGGCGAGGTGGAGGAAACGCGCGGCGAGGAGCGCGATGTCGTCACGACGCTCGCGCAGCGGCGGGAGGTGCAGGTGAGCCACCTTCAGGCGGAAGTACAGGTCCTGGCGGAAGGCGCCCTCGCGGGCCATCTTGTCCAGGTCGCGGTGGGTGGCAGCCACCACGCGCACGTCGAGGCGTCGCGTGTCGGTGGCGCCCACGCGGCGAATCTCGCCCTCCTCCAGCGCGCGGTTGAGCTTCACCTGCAGGGCCAGCGGCAGGTCGCCGACCTCGTCGAGGAAGAGGATGCCGCCTTGCGCCGCCTCGAAGAGCCCGGCGCGGTCCTGCGTGGCCCCGGTGTAGGCGCCCTTGCTGGCGCCGAACAGCTCCGCCTCCAGGAGCGGCTCGGGGATGGCGCCGCAGTTCACCGCCACGAGGGGCCCCTTTCCAAACACCCGGTGCAGCTCGCGCGCCACCACCTCTTTCCCCGTGCCCGACTCGCCGGTGAGCAAGACGGGGACGGGGAGCCGCCCGATACGCTCGGTCCAGCGCCGCACCTCCTGCGCGGCCTTCGACTGCCCGAGGAAGGCCGAGTCGCCCGAGGTGAGGGCGGCCTCGAGCTCGCGGGTGCGCGCCACGAGGCGATGTCGCTCGGCGGCGCGGCGGACCACGCGGGCGAGGTCGTCGGCCTCCACCGGCTTCGCCACGTAGTCGTAGGCGCCCGCGCGCAGGGCGGCGACGGCGGCCGACACCTCGGCGTAGGCGGTGATCAGCACCACCTCGGGCGGGGAATCGAGCGCCCGCGCGGCGGCCAGCACCTCGGTGCCGCCCGCCCCGGGCATCTTCACGTCGCTCACCACCACGTCGAAACGATCCTCGTTGAGCCTCGCGATGGCGGCGGCGCCGTCGGCGACCGCCTCCACCTCGAAGCCCGCGCCCCGCAGCGCGCGCGCGAGCAAGTCGCGGACGTTGGGGCGGTCTTCCGCCAGGAGCACGCGCTCAGCCATGACCAAACTCCCACCGGGCCACGGTGCCGCCGCCCGGACGATCCTCGTGTGTCAGTTTCCCGCCCTGCGCCTCGACGATGCGCTTGCAGATGGCGAGGCCGAGCCCGGTGCCCTCGTGGCGCCCGGTGACGAAGGGCTGGTAGAGCCTCGCGCGCACCTCGGGGGGAAGGCCGGCCCCCCGGTCGGCGATGGTCACGGCGTCGCGCGCGAGCGCCACCTCCACGACGGCGCCGGTCGGCGAGGCCTGCACGGCGTTGATGAGCAGGTTGTCGAGCACCTGGCGCACGGCGGTGGGCGCGGCGAGGCGCGTGGCCGGCGTGGTGCCGGTGAGCTTCACGGTGATGTCGCGAGCATCGGCCACCATCGTCACCCGGTCGATGGCGGCCGACACCGCCTCGGCAAGGTCGATGATCACGGGCAGCTCGCGGGCCGGTCGCGCGAAGCCGAGGAGCCCCTGCACCACGTTGCGCGCGTGCTCGGCCTCCACGCGGATCGGCGAGCCGGGCTCGGCGTTGCCGAGGATCACCGCGAGCGGGTTCATCAGCTCGTGGGCCACCGCCGACGCCATCTCGCCGAGCGCGGCGAGGCGCTCGGTTTCCACGCGGCGCCGCTCGAGGCTGCGCACGATCTGGGTCGCGACCACGGCGGCCAGCGCTGCCCCCCCGATGGCCACCACCACCGCGCCTACCCAGGCCCGCGTGGACTCGCGCGCCGCGCGGGCGAGGGCCTCTTCCTGGCGGTGGCTCAGCGCGTGGAGCACGGTGGCGATGGCGTCGCCCGTGGCCTTGGCGTGGACCTCCGCCTCGGCATGGAGCGCCATCGCGGCGTCGCGGCTCATCGTGCCGGCGCGCGCCACCGGCACCACCGAGTCGGCGAACCACCAGTTGCCGGCGGCCACCGTCTCCCGGATGGGCTCGATGTCGACGTCCTCGTCGCGCGCGGCCACCAGCGCGGCGTCGACCGAGGCCACCACCTCCACGTAGTGGTCGAGGTGACCGGGCCCGCCCTCGATGAAGGTGTGGGCCTGGTGCACGTAGGCCTCCTGCGCGGTGGTGGCGAGGGACAAGAGCGCCTCCCGCTGCAGGGCGATGCGCTGGTGCTCGCGGTTGGCCTCGGCCACGCGACTCCAACTCAAGAAGCCGAGCCCGGTCCCCAGCGCTTGCAGCGCCACGAGGCCCGCGACGGCGAGCACGACGCCCCGCTTCACTCCTCGACCGTCATCAGCCCCGCCATGCCATCCTCGGCGTGCTCCAGGATGTGACAGTGGTACATCCACTCGCCGGGGTTGTCCAGGGGGCTGGCGAAGGAGAGCGTGCTCATCGGCGGCGCGTCCCACGTATCCTTCCAGGCGGGCGGGCCCTCCACGGGCACGCCGTCGATGGCGAGGAGCTGGAAGCGGTTGCCGTGGATGTGGAAGGGGTGGTGCATCTCCGAGTCGTTCTTCACCTCGAAGAGGGTGTCGACGTTGCCTTGCACCGTCACCATGGGCACGTCGGGCCAGGCAGCGCCGTCGATGGTCACCGTCCCGCCCATCATGTCCTCGTCGAGCACCCACTGGTGGCCAAAGGTGGTGGGCACGTTGTCCTCGAAGGCCGGGATGTCGGGGGTGGGCTGCACCCAGGGGGTGCCCTCCACCTCGCCCTCGCCGTAGGCCAGGTAGAACACCGGGTTCTCCTGCTCGCCCATCGGGTCGTACTCCACCATCGAGCTGTGCTCGTCGTCGTGGAGCTGGAAGCGATTGTTCAACAACGCGTAGGATTGTCCCGGCTCGCCCGTGGCCTCGACCAGCACCATGTAGCGCTCGCCCGGCACCACCAGCAGGTGCTCGGCCACGTAGGGCTCGGCGAGGAAGCCACTGTCTGCGCCCACCACGGTCATCGTGTGACCCTCGAGGCGCACGTCCCAGAAGCGGGCGTTGGAGCTGTTGACCAGTCGCAGCAGGATCGTCTGGCCTCGCGTCACCTCGTAGCTGCGCAGCGCCCGGCCGTTGGCCATCAGCACGTTGCCGAGGCGGCCCATGAGCTGCATCATGTCGGTGTCGGGCGGGGCAATCTGGCGGGTGTCGTCGTCGAGCAGCACGTCGTCGAGCACGATGGGCAGGTCGCAGTCGGCGCGGCCCTCGCTGGCCTCGCGGATGATCATCGTGCCGTAGAGGCCGCGCTCCAGCAGCGTGTCGCCCGACATGTGGGGGTGGTACCAGTAGAAGCCCGCGTCGGGGGGATGGAACTCGTAGGTGAAGGACTCGCCGGGCTGGACCGGGTCCATCATTTGCATCACGCCGTCCATCTCCGGGGTGATGCGCAGCCCGTGCCAGTGGATGGTCATCTCGGTGTCGGTGTCGTTGGTGAAGTTGACGACCACGGTGTCGCCCGCGTTGGCCTCGATGAGCGGCCCGGGGACGGTGCCGTTGAAGGCGAGCCCCGTGTCGAGGAGGGTGCCGGTGCCCGGGTCCCAGGCGAAGTCGCTGGCCACGAGGTCGAGGGTGGCGGTGCCCGCGCCGGGGGTGCTCCCGGCGGTGTAGCCGCAGGCCTCGGGCGCGGCGGGGGTGATCCAGTCGGCCTCGGTGCCGGTGTCGCTGCCGGTGTCGGCGGTGTCGTCGAGGTTGGCGCCGGGGGACGACGTGTCCCTGGTGTCTTCCACGCAGGCGAGGAGGAGAATCAGCATGGCGCGACCCTAGCCGACTGCCGCGGTGGCCGCGCTGCCGGGGGACCGTGACCTTGGTGGTCACGCTGTGGTGCGCCAGGTCACCGATGCCCAGCGCCTGCCCCCCGGTGTAGTGGGGTTCACTCGAGGATCCTCCATGCGCCTTCTCCCCGCCTTGTTCGCCGTGGCCTGCGTGACCGGTGGCGACACGAAGGACTCCACCGACACCGCGGGCGGCACCGATACGGGCGACACCGCCGACAGCGGCGACACCAACGACACGGAGCCCACCTGCGCCACCGTGGAATCGGGCGACAACTGGGCCTGGGACGGCGAGTGTCCCCAGATGAAGACCCCCTGCGACATCGTCGTGACCGAGTGCTCGCTTGCCATCGACTACGAGGCCGACGGTGGCATGACGATGGGGATGCCCTTCTCCGGCACCATCGAGGGCGACACCATCACCTTCGCCAACGACAACGGGGTGGACGACTGCGTGGGCACGGTCATCGCGGCCGACGAGATCGAGGGCACCTGCAAGGGCGGTTGTACCTTCACGCTCAGGCGGGGTCGTTAAGCTCGGGGGCAGGAGCCCCCCATGCAAAAGCGCGTCCTCGTCGTCCTGGCCGGCTGCGGTCACCTCGATGGCAGCGAGATCCACGAGGCGGTGATCACGCTGTTGGCCCTCGCCCGCAAGGGCTGCGCCGTGCAGTGCGCCGCCCCCGACAAGCCGCAGCACCACGTGATCGACCACCTGCGGCGCGAGCCCACCGGGGAGACGCGCAACGTGCTGGTGGAGGCGGCGCGCATCGCCCGGGGCAACATCGTGGCTCTCGGCTCGGTACACGAGGCCGACTATGACGGGATTTTCTTGCCGGGCGGCTACGGCGCGGCGAAGAACCTGTCCGACGTGGCCTTCGCGGGCGCCGCCGCCCACGCCGACCCCGAGCTGGAGCGCGTGCTTCGCGCCTTCCGCGCCGCCAACAAGCCCATCGGCGGCGTGTGCATCGCGCCGGCCATCCTCGTGGCGGCCCTGCGGGAGGGCGAGGTGACCATCGGCGCCGAGCCCGGCCCGATCGAGGGGCTCGGCGGCACCCACGTGGCCTGCCCGGTCACCGAGATGCACGTGGATCGGCCGCGCAAGATCGTCACCGCGCCGGCCTACATGTACGACGCCACCATCGCGGATGTCGCGACCGGGATCGAACGGGCGGTCGCCGCCTTCGCGGAGCTCCTGTGAAGAAACACCTCGCGGGCAAGGTCGTGGTCATCACCGGCGCCGGCCGCGGGCTCGGCAAGGCGCTCGCCGAGGCGTTCTCCGCCGAGGGGGCTTCGCTGGTGCTCGGCGCGCGCACCAGCATCGAGATCGACGAGCTGGCGGCGCGCTTGCCCAACACCATCGCCGTGCAAACCGACGTGCGCCTGCCCCGCGACGTCGACCGGCTGGTGGAGGCGGCCATGGCCGAGTTCGGCCGGGTCGACGTGATGATCAACAACGCCGGCCTCGCCATCTACGGCCCGGTGGACGACACCACCCCCGACGCGGTCGACGCGATGATCGACACCAACGTGAAGGGTGTCATCTACGGCTCCCAGGCGGCGTTCCGGGCGATGAAGGCGCAGCGTTCCGGGCTCATCGTCAACATCAGCTCGATCGCCGGCAAGCTCCACCTGCCCAACGAGGCCGTCTACAACGCGTCGAAGTGGGCCGTCAACGGTTTCACGGGAACCTTGCGCCTCGAAGCCGCGAAGTTCAACGTGAAGGTGAGCTGCGTGTGTCCCGGCGGCATCGACACGCCCTTCTGGAAGGCGATGGACTTCTACCCCTTCCCCGAGGGCATCGATCCAGGTCGCGACTTCATGTCGCCCGAAGAGGTGGCGCAGACGGTGTTGGAGATGGCGTTGAAGTCGGATCGTTACGTGGTACCGGAAGTGGTGATGGTGCCGCTGTTGTAGGTTGCGCGCCGATTCCGCTGGCCCCGCCGGCGGCGGTGCATAGGCTGCCCCGGCGATGACCCGTCCCCGTCGCCTCCCCTGGACCGCCGTGCTCGGCGTGGCCGCGCTCGCCCTCCTCACCGGCGCCGGCTCCGAGGCCGTGTCGCACGTGCTCCTCGCGCTGCTCCTGGTGCTGGTGTCGGCCAACCTCGGTGGCGACCTCGCGATGCGCCTGCGCCAGCCGCCGGTGCTCGGCGAGCTGCTCGCCGGGGTGGTGGTGGGCAACCTGGGCCTCGTCGGCTTCGAGGCCTTCGAGTGGATCGCGCACGACGAGATGGTGAACGTGCTCGCCGAGGTGGGCGTGGTGCTGCTGTTGTTCGAGGTGGGCCTCGAGAGCACCCTGGGACAGATGGCGCGCGTGGGTGGCAGCGCGTTCGTGGTCGCGACCCTGGGCGTCGTGGCGCCGATGGCGCTCGGCGTGGGCGTGGGCGCCTGGCTGCTCCCGGACGAGTCGTTCTACGTGCACCTGTTCCTCGGCGCCATCCTCTGCGCCACCAGCGTGGGCATCACCGCGCGCGTGCTGCAAGACCTCGGCGCCTCGCAGACGCCCGAGGCGCGGGTGATCCTCGGCGCTGCGGTGATCGACGACGTGCTCGGCCTGGTGGTGCTCGCCGCCGTGGCGGGGGTGATCGAGGCGGCCAACGCGGGACAATCGGCGGGCGCCGGCCCGATCGTCGTCATCGTCGCCAAGACCCTCGGCTTCCTCGTGGCGGCGGGCCTGGTGGGGGTGTTCGTCGTCCCCCGCGTGCTGCGCCGCGCCGCCCGCCTGCGTGGCACCGGCGTGATGCTGGGTCTCACGCTGGCGTTTTGCTTCGCGATGTCCTTCGCCGCGCTCCAGGTCGGCCTCGCGCCGATCGTCGGCGCCTTCGCGGCGGGGCTGGTGCTGGAACACGCGCACTACCAGCCCTTCCACGACAACGGCGAGCGGCAGATCGAGGAGCTGATCCACCCGATCGTGCAGTTCCTCGCCCCGGTGTTCTTCGTGCTGATGGGCTTCAAGGTCGACCTCCGCGCCTTTGCCGACACCTCGGTGCTCGCGCTCGCGGCGGCGCTCACCGTGGCCGGCATCGTCGGGAAGCAGGTGTGTTCGCTGGGCGTGCTCGACAAGACCATTCGTCGCCTGCCGGTGGGCGTGGGGATGATTCCTCGCGGCGAGGTGGGCCTCATCTTCGCCGACGTGGGCGCCAAGCTGGTGTTCCAGGGACATCCCGTCGTGGACAGCGGCACGTTCTCGGCGGTGGTGATCGTCGTGATCGTCACCACGCTAGTGACGCCGCCGGCGCTCACGCTGGTGATGCGGAAGGGGGCGCAGGCGGCGGCCTGAGGGCCCCTACACCGCGACGATCGTGATCGCGTGCCCCGAGTGCCGCGCCAGCGTTGCGATGTCGTCGGGGTCGGAGGTGAGCACGCGGTCGCCCTTGCGGGTGAGGGCCACCAGGGTGGCGTCGGCGATGTCGCGCGTGCCGGAGCGGGCGAGCAGCTCGCCAGCCGCCCGGCCGAGGGGCTCGTCGACGGGCTGCACGTCGATCCCGGGGAGTGCGCGCGCCAGCCGCGCCTGCCGGGGACCACCGCCCCGCCACGCCTGGCCAAGGATGGTGGCGTTCGTGACCGGGACGAGGCCCTCCTCGTGCCAGGCCTTGACCTCGGTCCACGCGGCCCGGTCTCCACGCTCGAGCGCGAGGAGCGCGCCTGCATCGAGCACCAGTCTCACGCCGCCCCTTCACCGGCGAGGGAACCGGCGCGAACGGCGGCGGTCTCCTCGGGCGTGATCTCGCCAAACTCATCCTCGTAGGCGGCGATAGCTGCGCCGATCACCTGGAGCTTGCGCTCCATGGCCACGCGCGCGGCGAGGGTGGATGCCACCCACGCGCTGAGCGACGCCGCGCGACCCTCGTTGACGGCGCGCTGGCCCTCGGCGAGGAGCTCGGTGTCGAGGGTGACCGTGACGCGGGACTTCGACTGCATGCCGCGAGTGTAATCCCTGTTGGGCCGGTTGCATACTCCGCGCATACTCCCGGCAGCGAGGGACCCTTGGCGCGTCGTTGACAGACAGCCGGGCCTCCGGTGCCTACTCTCCCCAGCCATGACCGACACCACCCTCGCCGTCTGCGGCATGTCCTGCAGCCACTGCGCCATGACCGTGGAGCGCGGCCTCGGGCAGCTCCCCGGGGTCAAGCGGGTGGCGGTGGATCTCAAGGCCCAGAAAGTCACGATCTCGCACGAGGGCGCCGCCCCGAGCGACGACACCCTGCGCGCGGCCATCGACGACATGGGCTACGAGTACGGGGGGAGGCTGTAGGGCAGGAACGAGGAATGTTTTCGGTTAGAAGACCGTGGCGCTGATTCCCAGCCCGCCCGCCACGTTCTCGATGTACATCGGGTCGCCCACCACTTGCCAGAGCGGCACCTGCACGCGGGCCGAGAGGGCCGCCGAGCGCATCTCCTTCTCCCAGAAGGTGTAGCTCCCCGAGGCGGCGAGGTCGATCGCCTGGGAGCCCGTGTTCCGGTACACCAGCGCGTCTTGCTGGTCGGTGCCCGTCCAGCGGTAGATACCGTAGCCAGCCAAGGAGAAGCGACCGTTCTCCCGCGGCGACCAGCGCACGCCCGCGAGCGCGTTCCAGGTGGGGCCCAGGGTGTAGCCGGTGTCGTCGGCGCCGAAGCCGGTGCTCCCCGCGAGTTGCACCACGGTGGCGAGCTTGGGGTTGAGCTTGAGGCCGCCCGAGGCCGTGCCGGTGAGCCCGAAGGTGCCGCGACCGGAGCGCACCGGGCTGTCGGCGATGACCGTCCCGGTGGGGAGGGTGGGACCGAGCGAGCCCCCGAGGAAGAACTTCTTGGACTTGTCCGCCCAGCCGTACTTGACGGTGATGTCGACGTCGCCGGGATCGTTGCTGTCGACGTCGCCGGGCATCTCCGAGGGCTCCACGTGGTGGACGATCACGTAGGGCAGGTTGGCGGCGATCGCGAAGTTGGCGGGGAGGCCCACGCTGCCGCCGAGGGTGACGGTCTGCACGAAGTGCGGGGGCATGTACATCCCCGCCATGCTGTCGCCGTAGAGGTCGGTGACCGAGAAACCCTGCCAGCCCTCGATGTCGCCGCTGAGCGCGGCACCGTAGTCGAGCGAGAACAGCACGGCACCGGGTCGCGACACCGCTCCGGAGGGCATCGCGATGTTGCGGGAGCACACGCAGGCCTGGGCGTGGGCCTGCTGGGCCGCGAGGATGAGCGCGATCACGGGGCGGCGGCCTTCGCCGCCTTCTTGAGCGACACCTCGCTGCCACACGCGGGCATCGATTGGCCCATGTAGGGGTTCTGGATGCCCATCGAGGCCTGGACCCAGTACTGGAAGCCGGTGGCCATGGGGCAGTGGTAGGCGAAGGACTTCGGCGGGTTCGTTTGCGTGGAGAGCTGGGCGATCACCACCTTCGACAGCTCGCCGAATGCCTGGCGCCGCGCCGCGATGCCTTGCGCGCCGGCGACGGCGCGGCTGGCGTCGGCGATCACGCTGTCGACGCCGGCGAGGGCGCCGAGCGCGGTGGCGGCGGTCACGGCGCCGGCATCGTCGTCGACCACCAGGGCGGCACGCAGCCGATCGTAGCCGCTGAGCGCGTCGGGGCTGACGTCGGCGAGGGCGAGGGAAACGAGGAGAAGCATCCGGCCTCCGCTGGTAGCCTAGCCGCGTTCCGGCTACGCCCGTGTCGTCGGAGAGTCAACGCACCATGCGATCGTTCTCATCACACTGTGTCCTCGTCCTCGGCGTTGCTGGCTGCATGTCGGGGGGCGGTGGAACGACCGATAGCAACATTACCCAGGGTGGGGATTCTTGCACAGTACTCGAGTCGGGCCGGTGGACAGTCACCGGCGCGGCCTGGGGCATGGGCGACGACCCCATGGACGGCGACGTGACGATGAACGAGGAAGACTGCAACTTCACCTTCTCCAACTGGGACATGGTGATGGATGACCTCCCGAGCGGCGGCGCCCTCGACGGTAGCGACGTGGTGCTCGATGGGCTCACCGACTACTGGTCGTCGTGTACCGGCACCGCCGCCGACGAGCAGAACGTGTCGGGAACCTGCGCCGACGACGGGGCGGAGTTCGTGATGACCTCTAGCGGCTAGGCCCTAGTCCGGCGCCTTGCCGATCACGATGCCGAGGCCCACTTGCAGCAGGATGCCGCTGCTATCCACCCCCACGCTCTCGGAGGCACCGTCGGCGGAGCCCACCACGAACAGGGGGCGCACCAGCGCCAGCTCGGGGATGAGCCGCACCGAGCCGCCCACCCGCGCCGAGTAGCCCACCGACGCGCCGAGGCTCCAGATGGCGGCCGAGCTACTGGATCCCGCCGCACCCGCGCCGAAGCTCCACACGTGGAACTTGGGCCCGAGCACCACCTGGTTCTCGCCCATGCGCAGGCCAAACAGCACCGGGACATGCACCGCCAGGACCGACACGCTCGTGCCGCCGGCGCCGATGGCCATTCCTCCCACGGCCGGGGCGATCGAGATGGGCATCTGGGCGTCGCGATCGGTGAGGCCAAACTTGCCCGTGAGCTCGATGCCGCTGGAGCCCACGCGCCCCCCGACGTCGACACGATCGCTCAGTCCCACCCGCGCCGACACGCCGGCGTGGGGGTACAGCGCGGTGGCGCTCTCGGCGCTGCCCCCCCCACATCGAGGGCTCGATGCCGACTTCCCAGTTGCCCTTCCCGAGCGTCTCGGCGTTCTGGAAGGTGCCGAGGGTGGCGCAGCCGGTGAGGAGGGGAAACAAGGGGAGAAGTCGATGCACGGTCGCTCCGTTGTCGCGAGCGACGGTATCACAAGCGGTCATGGGCCTCCGCCCTCCCCGGCGCGGGGGCGGCGTTAATCCCCGCCGGGAGCCTCGCCTTGTCCATCGCCTTCGCCCTGGTGCTCGGCCTCGTCTTGCTCGTCGCGGGGGGCGACATCGTCGTCCGCGGGGCGGGCAAGCTCGCCCTCTCGGCGGGGATCAAGCCGCTCGTGGTCGGCCTCACCGTGGTGGCCTTCTGCACCTCTGCGCCGGAGCTGGCGGCCTCGGTCACCGCCGCCCTCAACGGCAGCCCGGCACTGGCGGTGGGCAACGTGCTCGGCTCGAACATCGCCAACGCGGGGCTGATCCTCGGCCTCGCGGGACTGTACCGGCCGATCGCCGTGCAGTCGTCGGTGCTGGCGCGCGAGGTGCCGGTGATGATCGCGGCGAGCGCGGGGCTATTGCTGCTCGGGTGGGACGGCACGCTGTCGCGACTTGATGGTCTTGCGATGCTGGGGTCGCTGGCGATGTACCTGGTGGTGATGGTGCGCGCGGAGCTGCGGGCGCGGGAACCGGAGGTGGAGGCCGGGGTGGTGGACTCCGTCGGGCGCACCGATCCCCGCTGGCAGTCGTTCATGCTGGTGGTGGCGGGCGTGGGCATGCTGGTGCTCGGGGCCAGCCAGCTGGTGAGCGGCGCCACCGCGCTCGCGCGCACCTGGGGGATGCCCGAGTCGGTGGTGGGCCTGACGGTGATGGCGGTGGGAACGAGCCTCCCCGAGCTCGCGGCGAGTCTTGCTGCCGCGCACAAGGGACAGGGCGACATCGTGCTCGGCAACGTGGTGGGCTCCAACATCTTCAACATCCTCTGCATCCTCGGCACCACGGCGGTGCTGAGCCCGATCGAGGGCGGGATGGGCGACTTCGGTCGCGACATGTGGGTAGCCCTCGCCGTGGCGGCGCTGCTCTGGCCGATGCTGGGCCGGGGGCGCACGCTCTTCCGCTACGAGGCGGCCGTGCTGCTGCTGGGCTACGGGGCCTACACCTGGTGGATCGTGTAGGCAAACCGGGCATTCTGGTGGGTGTCCACGGGAGTACGAGGGGGCGGGGATTGGTCCTTGCACAACGGAATGATAATGAATATCATTATCACCTAACCCGAGGCCCTCTTGTCCCTGCTTCTCTCCCTGTCTCTCGCCCTCGCCAACGAGCGGCATTTCACCTACACCTACGACGCGGAGGTGCTTCCCGCCGGGGCCCGCGAGGTGGAGTCCTGGACCACCTTCATGCCGATGTCGGACGGCATGCTCGACGTGGCCCAGCGCGTGGAGATCGAGTTCCCCGTGTCGCCGCGCGTGATGAGCGCGCTGTACCTCAACGGCTCCGGAGGGATGCACGGCAGCTCCTTCGACGGCATCTCCTCCGAGTGGAAGTGGAACGTCGTGTCGCGACACACCGCTCCCGTGGGACTGGCCCTCTACGGCGAGGTGGGCCTCGGCCCGGTGGAGACCGAGCTGGAGGCGAAGGTCATCATCGACAAGGAGGCCGGTCCGCTACTACTGGCTTACAACCTCGTGGGCGAGGCAGAGCTGGAACGCGAGATGAGCGGCGCCGAGGTGGAAACCGAGGTGGAGTGGGTGATCGAGAACGACCTCGGCGTGGCCGTGCGGCTGGGCCAGGCCTGGTCGGTGGGGGCGGAGGTGCGCAACCACACCGAGATCCCCGCCAGCGAGGGTTTCGAGCACTCGGCCTTCTTCGTGGGACCGACGGTGGCCTACGCCAGCGCCGACTGGTGGGGGGCGCTCACGGCGCTGCCCCAGGTGTATGCCATCCACGACGAGCCGGGGCTGGTGATGGACGAGCACACCATGGTGGAGGCGCGGCTGTTGATGGGGTTTCACTTCTGAGGGGGGGCGTCAGGCCCCGGCAGCGCGCCCGAAGGGGTTGAGCACCCGCACGCCCTCGTAGACGGCGCCGTCGGCGAGGTCCTCGCTGTACAACACGGTGCACCCGGCGACGCTCGCCGACCGGATAATCAAGGCGTCAAACCATGATACTTCGTTGAGCTGGTGTATGTCGCTAGCGCCGAGCACGAGTGTGCTGTCGGTGGGAACCACGCGCAGGCGAGCGAAGTTCTGCAGGTGCTTACGGGCGTCTTCCTTGCGCATCTTGAGCCTTCGAGTTGCGGCGGCATAGAACTCCACCAGCACCTGGGTGGAGACGACGAGCGTGGCGGCCTCGGCCTCGATGAGGTCGCGAGCGAGGCGCTGGCGCCGGGGCTCGGCGGCGTCTACCGCGTAAACCAGCACGTTGGTATCGGCGAAGTTCATGGTTTGCGGTAGCGATCGAGTCGCTCGGCGTACAGCTCCTCGCGCGAGAATCGGCCGCCACCGGAGTCGCCGACCGCCCCTTGCTCGAGGAGCTCGGTCAGCCGCTGTCCGACGGTGCGGCTTGGCCCCGACGCGCCGTACTGCATGAGGAACTCTCGAATCACCTGGTTGAGGCTCGTGCCTTGCGCCTCGGCGATCGCGCGGGCCCGCGCCACGGTGGCCTCGTCGATCGACAGCGTCACGTTCATGCACACAGTGTATGTGCGCACGGGCGAAGTGACAAGCTCCGTTCGCGTGCCGCGAGCGGGGGCTACCGCGCCCGAGCAGCGCGTCGCGTTGCGCCGGGGTCTCGCTGCCCTCGCCGTGGTGGAACGTCGAGTAGGGCCCCGCCCCCGGGCGGGCCGCGCCGCTTACCACCCGCCCTCGGGCCCGCCGAAGGCCCCGAAGTCGCTGCGGCTGCCGTCGGGGTCGAGCTCGTCGGCCGGGCCGGCATCGACCGCGGGGCTGTCGCCGGGGAGTTGCCAGTCCCCGGGCGCGTCGCCGCTGGCCGGGTCGAGGCCGGGATTGGCGAACACGAACTCGTCGATGTCCGGCCACTCGGTGTCGTCGGTGTCGACGAGCCAGTCCGTCGATGGCCACGCGAGGTTGGGGCCGCCGGTCCAGGCAACGTCGGTACGCGGGTCGAGCCAGCGCATCATGCCGGCGCTGGCGTCCGGCGTGACGACGATGTTGCCCACGTAGTCCGCCGCCCCCCAGAAGTACTCGCCCCCGGGCCCCGAGGCGGCGTCGTTCTCGTAGATGGTGTTGAACGCGATCCGGCCGCGGCAGGCGGTACACACGATGCCACCGCCGCCCTGCGACGCGGTGTTCCAGGCCACGATGTTGTTCTCCACCGTGGGCGCGCCGTTGCGCGCGTAGATGCCGGCGCCGATCTGCGACGCGTTGTAGACCACGACATTGTGGCGGATGGTGGGCGACCCCCACTCCACGAAGACCCCGCCCCCGTGCGGGGGCGTGTTGCCATCGCCGTCGCCCTCGCCCACGCCGCCGGTGATGGTGAAGCCCTCGAGGGTGGTTTCCTGGGGCTCCCACGATCGCAGGCGAACGACCGGTCCCTCGCCGAGGGCGTCGAGCACGGTCGCCCACGGTCCGCTCTCGCTGCACAGCGTGATGATCTTGCCGTGGAAGTCGACCGTGCCCTCGTAGGTGCCCGCCTTGACCACCACCCGGTCGCCCTCCTCGGCGCCCCAGATGCCGTCGTCGATGTCCACGAAGCGGCGCTCGGTGCCCGCGATGTAGACCGGGTAGGCCTGGTACTCGTCGCCGAGCGGGTGCCCAGGCACCGGCGGGCCCTCCTCCACGCCGCAGTCGCCGCCCCGGTCGGCGCTGGGCGTGCCCTCGCCGGTGTCGTCGCCAGCGGTGTCGCCGTCCCCGCTGTCGCCGCCGGGCCCCGAGGGGCTGTCGCCGGCGGGATGGCTGTCGAGCTGGTGCCCTGTCGCCGCCGCGGGCTATGGACTCGCGAAACCAACCCCTGCCCGCGGCATCATCGGATCGTGCTCCTCCTCGCCCTGGCCTGTGCCCCCGACGAGACCTCCCCCTGCGCCTACGGCTTCGAGCGCGACGAGGCGGGCAACTGCGTGCCGCCGGGCGGCGAGGACGCCGACACCGCCGCCGACAGCGACACCGGCGCCGACACCGATGACACGGCTGACACCGATGACACCGGCACCTGGCTCTCGCTCCCCGCCGAGTGCGCCGCCCCCTCGGCGCTCGCGACCGATCCCATCGTCTTGACCGACGAGGTGCTCCCCGGCGAGCACGGGGGTCTCTACGAGATGGTGGACATCGAGCTGGCCGACGGCGTGGCCTACGCCGTGGGACAGGGCGGGCTGCTGGTGCTCGATCCCAACCCGGGCGCGGCGCGGGTGCTCGGCGCCGGCGTGGGATCGAGGTTTCACCGGGTGGAGCCGCTCGGCCAGGGCCTGGTGGCCGTCACCCACCGCGACCAGGGGCTCATCGTCGTCGACGCGAGCGACCCCGCCGCCCCGTCGCAGCTCGCCAGTCTCGGCGCCTCCGGCATGGAGGGCATGGCGGCGGTGGATGGCTACCTCTACGTGAGCGTGCGCGACCAGGGCGTGGTCGTGCTCGACCTGTCCGATCCCGCGCGCCCGGTGCAGGTGGGCGAGGGTAGCGGCCTGTCCGCGCCCTGGGAGCTGAGCAAGTCGCGCGAGGGCTGGATCTACGCTGCCGACAACGCGCTCGGCGTGGTGCCGATCGACATCTCCGACCCGCTGTCACCGGTCGTGGGCACCCCGGTCGATCTCGGCGCGGCCGTGCTCCACGTCAGCGTCGACGGCGACCACCTCTACGCGTCGACCGGGGGCGCCGGCGTGGTGGTGCTCGACCTGTCCGACCCCGCCGCGCCGTTGCCGGTGGCGACCCTGCCAACCGGCGGCTCGGTGGTGATGGCCGACGCCGACGAGGGGCTCCTGGTCGCTGCCGACCACGACGGGATCGCCGCGTGGGACGTGTCCGACCCGGCGGCACCAGTGCCGCTCGGCCGGCAGGCCACCCCGCAGTTCGCGCTCGGCGTGGCGCTTGGCAACGACGTGGCCTGGGTGGCCGACTGGACGGCGATCGAGGGCTGGGCCATCGACCGGGCGGCGGTGGCGCCCGAGCTGTCGCTGTCGTCATCGGAGGTGCTGGTTCCCATCGAGGGCGGGAGCGTGGAGCTGAGCGTGACCAACCACGGCGCGGCGGCGCTCTCCTTGCTCGGGGCCACGACCAGCGACGACCGCCTGGCGATCGCGGCGAGCACCGACTCGCTGTCCCCCGGGGAAACGGGGACGCTCCGCCTGTCCTTCGCGGGCGACGGCTCCGCGCTCGACGCCAGCGTGTGCCTTGCCAGCGACGACCCGGACGACCCGGAGCAGACAATCATGGTCGGCACCGGCAATGGCGACCCCTACATCGGCCTCGCCGCGCCGGACTTCGAACTGCCGGGGATCGACGGTAACACCTATCGTCTCTCCGACCAGCTCGGCCACCCGGTCATGCTCGCGTATTTTGCCACCTGGTGACCCGTCTGCCCGTCCGAGGTCTCGGACATCGACCAGAGCATCTACCAGGCATACAAGGACGCCGGCGTGGTGGTGTGGGCCATCGCGAGCGAGGAGAACAACATCGACGACGTGGTGCGGTTTGCCGAGGGCTTCGAGTTGACGCTGCCCGTGCTCTACGACGAGGGCGGGCGCGTACACGCGGACTACGTCACGCAGTCGGAGGTGCCCTCCGCCGCCTACCCCGAGGAGTGGATCATTGGCACCGACGGCGTGATCGTGTACCACGCCGCCAACTACGATCACGACGCCGTGGTGGACGTGATCGAGGCGGAGCTGGGCGGGCAGTGATCGACCCTTCGCTCGTCCGGCTCGCCCGCGAGGGCGACGTCGAGGCCTTCATGGCGCTGGTGGGGCACTGCGAGACGCGCGCCTACCGCATCGCGCTCGCGTTCACGCGAAACGCCGAGGACGCCGCCGACATCTTGCAGGACACGATGGTGTCGGCCCTCCGCCAGATCGCCACCCTCCACGACGAGGCGCGCGCCGACGCCTGGATCTACCGGATCGCGACCAACCGCTCGCTCATGCTGCTCCGGTCGCGGCGCCGTCGCCCGGAGGTGTCGATGGACGGCGTGGAGGGCCACTTCGACAGCGACGGCCATCGTGACGGCTTCGTGCCCGCGTGGCCCGTCGATCCCGAGGACGAGCTCGAGCGCCGTCGCCTCGCCGCCCGGATCGCCGAGCTGTCCGAGCGGCTCCCAGACAGCTACCGCGCCATCTGGACGCTGGCCGACGTGGAGCAGCTCACGATGGAGGAGATCGCGGGCGTGCTCGAACTGTCGATCCCGAATGTCAAGTCGCGACTACACCGTGCCCGACTCGCACTGCGCCAGCTCCTGGCCGGCGAGCTTCTCACCCCCGGAGGCGTGTCATGAACTGTGCCGAGCTCAGCCAGTTGCTCCTGGATTACTTCGACGGTGCTCTTCCCGGCTTGATCGCCGCCGAGCTGCGCCAGCACGCCGCCGACTGCGCCTGCTGCCGGAGCCTCGTCGAGACCTACGGCCTCACCGTCCGGCTCTCTGCCGACGTGGCGCAGGCCGAGGTGCCCCCGGGGGTGGCGCAGCGGGTGCGCGACGCGGTGCGCGCGCTGGCGGAGGGCCAGTGATCCCGCTCCTGCTCGGGTGCGGCGAGTACGTGTGCCTCGCGCCGGGGGAGACGCTCGACGCCGAGGTGACACCGCTGTCGCCGGGCGAGACCGACCTGTCGGGCGCCGCGCGCCTGCGGCACTTCGGCCTCGACGCGGTGCTCCGCCTCACCACCGCCGAGGGCGAGGGGCCGTACGGGGGACGGGGTGTCGACTACGACGCGATCACCGGGAGCGCCGAGGCCACGGCGGCCCTGTCCGACTACCTGGCCGCGCTGGCCACCGTCGATCCATCGGCGCTCCAGAGCCCGGGCGAGCGGCTGGCCTACTGGCTCAACGCCTACAACGGCTGGGTGCTCTACGGGGTGAGCGCCGCCTACGCCAAGAACCCGGACTACGACGTGGAGTCCGACGGCTGGCTGCTCTTCTCGAGCAAGTTCATCACCGTCGACGGCCACCCGATGACCCCCAACGACATCGAGCACGGCGTGCTCCGCGGCTGGGTCGACCAGCCCTACGGCGACGACGCGCTCGCCGAGGCGGCCGGGCGCTGGCACGAGGAGCTGTGGGCGGGCGAGCCACCGGACGCGCGATTGCACGCGGGGCTCAACTGCGCATCGGCCTCCTGCCCCGACGTGCCGCCCGGGGCCTTCCAGGGCGCCCGCGTGGACGAGCAGCTCGACGCGCTCGCGGTGACCTTCCTCGCCAACGAGGAAAAGGGCGCCGGGCCAGCCGGCCTGAGCACGCTCTTCTCGTGGTTCGCGGGTGACTTCGAGGCCAGCCACGGGTCGGTGGCCGAGTTCGTGCGCCAGTACCGCGACGACAGCGACGTGGACTACGCCACCTTCCTGCCCTACGACTGGTCGCTCAACGCCTCGGGCGGGGCGAGCGAGGACCTGGCCACGTGCGCATCGCCCTGGTAAACGTCCAGTACCACGAGGGTAACAACGTCTTTCCGCCCCTCGGGCTGCTCTACGTGGCCGCCGCGTTGCAGCGCGCGGGTCACCAGTGCCTCGTGATCGACGGCGACCCGCGCCGCCGCGTGGGCATGGTCGAACAGGTGGTCGCCTTCCGGCCGGCGCTGGTGGGCCTCTCCTTCCTCACGATGACCTGGGACCGGGCGCGCGACCTCGCGCGGGCCCTGCGCGCGTCTTTGCCCGAGGCGGTGCTGGTGGCCGGGGGCGCGCACGCCACGGCCGACCCGGACGGGACGATCTCGCGGCTACCCTTCGACGCGGTGGTGGTGGGCGAGGGGGAGGAGGCGGCGGCGGAGATCGCCGGCGCGGTCGAGGACGGCAGGCCCTTGCACGAGATCCCCGGGGTGGTCACCGCCACCGGACGCGGCCCGGCGCGCCTCCCGGCCCCCGATCTCGACGCCCTCGACTTCCCCGCGCGGGACTTGCTCGGCCACGAGCCCTACCTGCGGCCGCCGGGGCTCATCCGCGGCTGGGCCTCCTCGCGCATCGCCTCGGTGCTGGGCGGCCGCGGTTGCCCCTTCAAGTGTAGCTACTGCGCCAGTCACCAGCAGCTCGGGCGGCGGGTGAGGCTGCGGTCGCCGGGCAACGTCCGGGCCGAGTTGTCGCTGCTCCAGCGGCGCGACGGCGTGCGCGGCCTGTACTGGGTGGACGACGTGTTCACCCACGACCGCGACTGGACCCTCGCCACCTGCGAGGCGATCCGCCCGCTGGGGCTGCACTGGGGGTGCCAGTCACGCGCCGACGCCGTCGATGGCCCGCTACTGCGCGCGATGAAGGCGGCCGGCTGCGTGCAGGTAGACGTGGGGGTGGAGTCCGGCTCGCCCCGGCTCTTGAAGGCGATGCACAAGGGTGTCAAGCCCGCGCAGGTGGTGGAGGCCTTCGACACGATTCACGCCAGCGGCTTGCGGGCTGGTGCGTCCTTCATCCTCGGTTACCCGGGCGAGACCGAGGACGACATCCTCGCGACGGCGGCGCTCGCGGCGCGGATCCGGGCGGACTGGACGGTGTTCTTTCTCGCGACGCCCTACCCGGGCACGGAGCTGTGGCGCCGGCACGAGGGCGAGGCAGCGGCGTGGCCGGACTGGGGCGAGTCCTGGAACAACCGGGTGTCGCCGGGGCCGATGATCGCGGGCCCCGTGCCGCCGGAGGCGGTGGCAAGCTGGCGCGCGCGCCTGCAGAACCGGCACTTCCGCCGCAACTACCTGCGGGCCCGGAACGTGCCCTTCATGCTCCGCCTCCTGGGCACCTTGCCGCGGCGCCCCGTGCGCGAGGCGGTGGCCAACTGGCTGGTGGACGGCGGCCGGGCGGACAGCGTGGTGGAGGCCGCCTTCTCGGAGTGGCGGGCCGCGTGAGGTGGCTGGGCTACCTTGCACTCGCGGTCGCGACCTGTTTCTCGCTGGCGCGCTTCTGGCCCACCCGGGAGCACGTCACGACGTCGTTCGCCGGCTACTGGGTGGTGGCGCGGGAGCTTCGCGAGGGCACGCCGGTGGCGCGGCTCTACGACGAGGCCTTCCTGTCCGAGCGGATGCGCGCGCACGGGATCGGCCTGGCAGAGGTGTTTCTCGGGCCGCCGACGCTGGCGCTGACGGCCCTGCCCGTGGCGGAGCTCGACTACCCCCGGGCGAGGCAGGCGTGGGTGCTCGGCTTCTCGCTGCCCGTCATCCTCGCCAGTTGCCTCGCCCTGGCGCGCCGGGGCGGACCGGGCGTGGCCTGGGCGATGGCGGCGGTGATGGCCTCACCGGCCGTGGGGGAGTGCCTGGAGGTGGGGCAGGTGTACGGCTTCGCGCTGGGCTTGCACGTGCTGGCGCTTTGGGCGGCCGAGGGGGGGCGCTTCCCTGCGTGGGCGGGCCTCGTGGCGGCGCCGATGATGGCCACCCGGGGCT